>JACQBB010000167.1 GCA_016194625.1 Elusimicrobiota bacterium
CACGTGGCCGACGCCGACCGTGCGGCGCCGGGCCTTCGCGCGGGCGACCAGGTCGAGCGCGCCCTTCACGGTATGGGCGAGCGGCTTCTCGACGAACAGGTGCTTGCCGGCGGCGAGCGCCTTGCGGCCGAGAGCGTGGTGCGTGACCGGCTCGGTGGCGACCGCGACGGCGTCCACCTCGGGGTCGTTCAGGACCGCGTCGAGGTCGGTCGTCGTGCCCAGGCCCGGGAAGTTCGCGCGCGCCCACTCGAGGCGGCCGGGACGCAGGTCCACGAGCGTCTTCACGCGCGCGCCAGGGACCCCGCGGAAGGAACGCAGGAGGTTCGGACCCCAGTAGCCGCAGCCGACCTGCGCGAGGACCACGGTCCTCACGACTTGATCCCGAGCGTCAGGTAGAAGATGGGGCGCAGGTTGCGGAGCCAGTCGTACACGGGGCGGATCTTCGTGTAGTTCTTGTACGCCGACAGGTCGGGGTAGATCTTGCGCACCGGCACCTCCGCGACCTTGAAGCCCAGCATCAGGGCCTTCAGCTGAAGATAGTATTCCAGCTCGCCGCGGTCCAGCCAGACCTGGTCCATGTCCACGCGCGGGTCGCGCAGGAAGGACGCTTTGATCGCGCGGAAGCCGTTGGTCGCGTCGGTGATCGGGTAGCCGGTGACCAGGCGCACGAGCCACGGATAGGCGCGCGTCAGGATCACGCGGTGCAGGGGCATCTTCCCTGAAACGCCCCCGACGGCGTAGCGCGAGCCTTGGACGTAGTCGGCCCCCTCCTGGAGGATGGGCGCCACCAGCTTCGGTATCTCGGTCGGGTCGTCCTTGTCGTTGCCGGCCATCACGACGAGGATGTCGTAGCCCTTCTCGAGCCCGTATTTCAGGCCGGTGCGGATCGCCGCCCCCACGCCCATCGTGCGCTCGTGGCGCAGGACGGTGGCGCCGGCCTTGCGCGCGTCCTCGTCGGAGCCGTCGTCGGAGGCGTCGCTGACGACGACGACCTCCCCCGCCGCGGACCGCGGCACCTTCGCCACGGCGCGGCCGATCTTGCCCACCTCGTTGAAGACGGGCGCGATGACGACGATGCGGGCGGCGCTCACGCCTTCTTCTGCTTCAGGTAGAACGTCAGGATGTGCGCGATCGACATGTGCATGTCCTCGATCACTCCATATTGGTCGGAGGGGATCAGGAGCGACTCGTCGCACAGGCCCTTCAGCTTGCCGCCGTCGAAGCCGAGCAGGCCGACGACCTTCGCGCCGCGGGCCTTGGCGGCCGCGGCCGCCTTGAGCAGGTTCGGCGAGTTGCCGGAGCCGGTGATGAGGATCACGACGTCGCCGGCGGCGACGACGTTCTCGAGCTGGCGCGAGAAGGTCTCGTCGAAGGACAGGTCGTTGCCGATGGCCGTCATGAAGGCGGTGTTGTCCGACAGGGACACGCACTTCAGCGGCTTGGCGCCGGGCTTGGACGCGGTCTTGCCGAAGTCGCAGCCGACGTGGGCGGAGGTGGCCGCCGAGCCGCCGTTGCCGCACACCCACACGAAGCGTCCCTTCGCCTGGGCCTCCTCGACGACGGCGGCCAGGCGGGCCAGCGCGTCCAGGTCGAGCGCGTTCCACTGCTCGAGCGCGCGGTCGCGGTACCAGCGCGCGAAGTCGGCGGCGCTCAGGCCGCCGGGGCCGGTGACGTGGGTGGCGCCGGGCGCCGTGCTGCGGATCGTCTTGGAGGGCTCCATGGCCCGGATTCTATCAAAATGACGATAGGACGGCCGTCAGCTCGTCGAGGGAGAACGGCTTGAGCAGGACGACGGGGAAGCCCTGCGCGCGGGCGGCGCGCGCCGACTCCGGGTCGCCCGTCATCAGGACGAGCCGCAGCCCGGGTCGGGCCGCCCTCAGGATCTTCCCGGCCCGGATGCCGTCGCAGCCCGGCATGTCGATGTCGGACACGACGAGGTCCACCTCATCGATCCTCGCCCGGCGCACCAGCTCCAGGCCGTCCCCGACCGACTCCACGCGGTGGCCCAGACGATCGAACATGCGCTCCATCATGGACCGCAGGTCGGGCTCGTCGTCGGCGAGGAGCACGCGCATTATGAAACTATAACAGGTTTATAAAACCTGTCAAGAGGTCTAATATAGACTGTTTATCGAGGCGGAAGAGTTCTTGAATAGCGTCCGCCCATGGACAAGATCCGACGGGAGGTCGGCTCCCGCATCCGCGCCGCCCGCTCGGCGCTCAAGATGACGCAGGCCGAGGTCGCCGAGCGCGTGGGGATCGACCCGTCGTTCTACGGCCAGATCGAGCGCGGGGCCAACGTCCCCAGCCTGAAGACCCTGTTCGCGGTCGCCGAGGTCCTGCGCGTCGAGCCGGCGGACCTCCTGCCCCGGACCCGCGGCGGGAAGGCGTCCCGCGACCCGGCCGCCGGCGCGCTCGGCTCCCTGCTCGTCCGCCTCAAGCCCGCGAAGCGCCGCTTCCTGATGGGCGTCGTGCGCGACCTCGCCGACGAGCTCGAGTAGCCCTCAGCGGAAGGCGGCCTTCCACTCGTCTTCCTTGAAGCCGAGCAGGCCGCGCCCCTCCAGCAGGACGAACGGACGCTTGACCAGCTTGCCGTGCTTGGACAGGAGGTCCAGCGCCTGCTCGTCGGTGAGGGTCTTGAGCCTCTCGCCCATCCCCATCTCCCGATACAGAAGGCCCGAAGCGTTGAACAGCTTGCGCCGGTCGCCGACCAGGCCGAGCATGGCCTTCAGTTCGGCCTTGGTCGGCGGCGAGGTCACGATCGGCACGCGCTCGTAGGCGACGCCCTTCGCGTCCAGGAACTTGAGCGCCTTGCGGCAGGTGGAGCAGCCTTCGTACTCGTAGATCTTCGGCTTCATGGGGCGATTATAGCCCTAAGCTCGCTTATAAAGGAACACGGGTAGGACTTCGGGCCCAACGAGGGCGGGCCGAATGACGCCTCCTCTCGGGGCCGAGGGGCACGCGCCCCGCCGCGACGGCAACCGCTACACTGTCTCCATGAACCGGAACCCGCGCCGCTCCCTCGCCCTCCTCCTCGCCGCCGCCCTCGTCGGCGGGCTCATCCCGCCGGACGCCGCCCGCGCGGCCGCCCCGGTCGCGATCGGCCTGCCGGCCTCCGCGGGCGCCCCCGGTTCCAACGCCGCCGCCGGCGTCAACGCCGCGCTGACCCTCGGGGCGGGGCCCGCCTCCGCGGTGACCCTGGCCCCGGCCGCCGCGCCGTCGGCGTTCTCCTTCTCCGCCGCGCCCTCGGCCGTCGTCGCCGGAGCCGTCTCGCCCGCCGCCGCGGCGCCCGCGCTGCGCGTCGCGGTCCCGCTCGCGGCCGCCGACG
>JACQBB010000168.1 GCA_016194625.1 Elusimicrobiota bacterium
CGCCCGTCGCGGGGTCGTACAGCTCGGCCGTCGCGCCGTTGGCCGTCCCGTCGTAGCCGCCGGCGACCAGCACCTTGCCGTTGCCGAGCAAGGTGGCCGTCGCGATATAGCGGCGGTTCGCCATCGCCGGCGCCGCCGTCCACAGGCCGGTCGCGGGGTCGAATATCTCCGCGCTCGTCTGGTACGTCCCGTTGTAGCCGCCGGTCACCAGGACCTTGCCGCTGCCGAGCAAGGTCGCGGTGTGGCCGTAGCGGCCCGTCGCCAGCGATCCCGTGGGCGTCCAGGCCCCCGTCGCCGGGTCGAAGATCTCCGCGCCGGTCAGTCCGACCCCGTTGCTCGGCGAGCCGCCGACCGCGAGCACGCGCCCGTCGGCCAGCGTGACCAGCGCGTGGAGGACGCGCGGCGTGGACATCGGCGCGACGGTCGTCCAAGTCCCCGCCGCCGGGTCATAGACCTCGGCTCCGGCCAGGAAGGTCGAGCTGGACTGCCAGGCGACGTAGCCGCCCGTCGCCATCACGCGCCCGTCGCGCAGGACCGTCACGAGCGGCTGGGTGCGCGGCGTCGCCATGGGCGCGGTCGCCGTCCAGGCGCCGGACGCGGGGTCGTAGACCTCCGCGCTCGCCAGCGAGACGTGGCCGTCGTAGCCGCCGAAGGCCAGCGCCTTGCCGCCCGGCAGCGGCGTCGTCGCGTGCAGGCGCCGGACCGCCGCCATCGAGCCCGTCGCGGTCCAGGCTCCCCCCGCCGCGCCCGCGCGCGTCAGCGACAGAGCGGCGCCCGGCTGGAAGCCGGTCCCGTCCACCGCGACGGCCAGCGGCGCGTCGTTGCGGCCCGAGTTCGGGACGATCGCGGCGACCGCGGGGGCGGCCAAGCGCGCGAACAGGCCCACGACCGGCGTCGCGGGCAGGGCGGACAGCGGAGCATCGACGCTCCGGCTCGCGGCGGACGGCGTCTGCGACGACAGCGCGGTCAGCCAGCCGCCGGAGACGCCGTACGCGGACACGGCCGACGCGGGCGCGCCCAGCGCGGCCAACGCCCCGGTCGAGTAGTGCAGCCGCAGCAGGGCCGCCGGCGAGAACGCCGCGCTCGACGAGCCCAGCTGATACAGTCCCGCGACCGGGCGCAGACCCTGCGCCGCGGCCGAGGAGAGCATGGCGGCGCCGGTCGCGGAATCCGTGGCGACGGGCACGGCGAACACCGGCTGGCGCGCCGAGAACACCAGCTCCGGCTCGCCGTCGGCCGTCGCCGCGCTGCGCGCGAAGCTGGCGACGTCGCTCAGCGCCGAGACGTTGCCGGCCAGGTCCACGCTCTTCAGCGCGGCGTAGAAGGAGGCGCCGGTGAAGCCGGTCACGACGGCCGCCTGCGCGGTCCCCGGGGCGCCCGGCCCGGGCGCCGCCGCCGGCAGGGCCGCCGCGAAGCTCTCCGCGTCGATCGGGGCGGTCGCGTAGCGCAGGTCGTAGGAGGCCACGCTGCCCGCCGCCGGGGCCGGCGCGGTCCAGCTCAGCGCGGCGGAGGAGGCGTCCACCTCGGCGACCGCCAGGTCGGTCACGGCCTGCGGCGGCGTCCCGTTCTGGATCAGGAACGCGTCGGCCTTGGTCCCGGTCTGGGCGTCGGGGTTGACGACCACCACGCTCCACGCGCCGGTCGCGCGTCCGGTCAGATCGAGGGTGCCGGTCAGACGGGTCGCGCTCTGGAACGCCACGTTCGAGGCCGCCACGGTCAGCAGGGACGGCGGCGAGTAGATCAGCGCGCCGTTGGACGGCGGGTCGGCCGAGACCTCGCCGCCGTCGAGCAGGACCTGGCCGCTGGCCAGCGCCGCCGCCGCCGGCTGGTAGTAGTTGGACGGCAAAGGCGCGGCGACGGTCCATGCGTTGGCCGCGGGGTCGTACAGCTCCACCGTGCTCCCCGTGCCGGCCTCCAGCACGCGGCCGTCTTGGAGAAGGGTCGCCGTCGCCTGCCAGCGCCCCTGGCTCATCGAGGGCGCCGACTGCCACACGCCCGTCGCGGGGTCGTACAGCTCGGCCGTCGCGCCGTTGGCCGTCCCGTCGTAGCCGCCGGCGACCAGCACCTTGCCGTTGCCGAGCAAGGTGGCCGTCGCGCCGTAGCGGCGGTTGGCCATCGCCGGCGCCGCCGTCCACAGGCCGGTCGCGGGGTCGAATATCTCCGCGCTCGTCAGGTAGACGCCGCTGCGGATGCCGCCCGCCACCAGCACCTTGCCGTCGCCGAGCAAGGTCGCGGTGTGGCCGTAGCGGCCCGTCCCCAGCGAGCCGGTCGCCGTCCACGCGCCCGTCGCCGGGTCGAAGATCTCCGCGCTGGTCAGCGCCGTGCCGTTGTACGAGCCGCCGGCCGCCAGGACCCGGCCGTCGGCCAGCGTGACGACCGCGTGCAGGACGCGCGGCGTCGACATCGGCGCGACGGTCGTCCAGGCGCCCGACGCCGCGTCGTACGTCTCGGCGCTCGCCAGGAAGGTCGAGCTGAACTGCCCGGCGGTGTAGCCGCCCGTCGCCATCACGCGCCCGTCGTGCAGGACGGTCACGATCGGCTGGGTGCGCGCCGCGGCCATCGCGCCGGTGGCCGACCAGGTCCCGGGCGCGGGGTCGTACACCTCCGCGCTCGCCAGAGAGACGTGCCCGTCGTAGCCGCCGAAGGCCAGTGCCTTGCCGCCCGGCAGAGGGACCGTCGCGTGCAGGCGCCGCACCGCCGCCATGGACCCCGTCGCCGTCCAGGCCCCCGCGCCGGAGCCCGGCCGCGCGATCGCGAAGCCCGCGCCGGGCTGGAAGCCGGTCCCGTCCACCGTCAACGCGACCGCGCCGCTCGCGTTCGCCGCCGCCGGCGCGACCGAGACGACGGTCGGCGCCGGGGCGGGGCCCGTCGGCGCCGCGAACACGGCGTACAGCGACGCGTGCGGCAGGGAGCCGCTCAAGACCACGGACGCGCTCGAGACGACCGTCCGCCGCCGTCAGGCGCTGGCCGGCGGCGGCCGAGGACGCCGGCGCCGAGGAGACCGCGGTGAGCGTCATGCCCGACCGCGCGGAGAGCAATCGCGCCACGCCGTCCAGGCTCGCCGCGACGAAGTCGCCCGGGACCGTGAACGTGGAGAGATTCAGGACCTCCTGGTTGGCGACGTTGTCCTCGGAGAAGTAGTACACCGTGTGCGTGCCGGGCGCGAGCGTGAAGGGGCCGGCGTAGAGTTCGTTGGCGCAGGTCCCGCTGGGCGCCGCCGTGTCCACCGGGACCGACTCGCAGGCCGGGTCGAACGGGTCGGCGTCGATCAAAAGGAAGGTCGCGCTCAGTCCGGACGCGACGCCGCCGGCGACGGGGTCGGAGGCCGTCAGGGACAGGACCGTCGTGCTCGAGACGACGCCCGAGGTCGCGCTCGAGCCTGCCACCTGGAGGAACGTGACCGGCGCCGTGGCGTCGATGAAGACAGTCGCTCCCTTCATGAGCTCCAGGGTCCCGTCCGCGTCGGCGCTCCGGTATTCGATGAGGTGCGCGCCTTCCGTGAGCGAGAAGGTCCCGACGTAGACCGAGAAGGCGGAGCCGTCGACCCGGTACGAGGTCGAGGAGACCCCCGGCCCGCCGGGCTCGGTCGCGGCGAAGGAGAACTGCGTGCCGCCGGGATAATCCGACGCTCCGGACGGGTCGGCGAACGGGACGGTCGACGCGACCAGAGTCGTGACCGGCGCGGGCGGAGTGCCGGTCGTCGTCCAGACGACGACGTTCGACGGGGCCGAATAATTGCCGAGGCCGTTTCGGGTCCAGACGGCCGCGTAGTACGTGGTCGCCGGGCGCAGTCCTCCGAGGAACGCGGTCTGAGGCGCGCCGGGCGCGGCGGACGCGATCGCGACGACGTACTGGGCCGCGGCGCTGGACAGAGCGACGGGGCTCGTCGAGTAGGCGATGCGGACCTCCCCGCCGAGGATGACGCCGTCCATGCCGGAATCGCCGGGCGAGGTCCAGGCCGCGCTCGCCGAGCGGTCGTCAAACGCGGAGACGGCCAGGTCGGGAACGGCCGCCGGCGTCGAGGAGTCGGCGTAGATGGAGAGGGCCTGCGCGGCTTCCTGGTTGCCCGCGCGGTCGCGCACATAGAAGGACAGCGAGTGCGCGCCGGGAGCCAGGGAGAAGGACGTGCCGTCCTGTTCGGGTGCCCCGTCGATGGCGACGCGCGCGGCGGCGATGCCGGACGCGACGCCTCCGGAGATGGGGTCGACGCCCGTGACGCGCAAGGCTTGCTGCGCGGCCACCTGCAGGACGCCGGCGACGGTCCGCGACGAGGCGGCGGTCTCGACGTGGCTGGAGGGCGTGGTCAGGTCGACGACGTAGGTCTTCGTCCCGGTATGGACCGTCGCGCGGACGTCCGCGGCGGCGACGGAGAGGACGTGCGCGCCTTCGGCGAGGTCCGCGGTCGCCGACAAGCGGGCGGACACGTTCCGGCCGTCGTAGGCGCGGTCCTGGACCAGCGCCCAGATGATGCCGGAGACGGTCGCCTGGGAAACACCCACGTAGGCGCGACCGTCGACGACGGCGGCGTCCATGTTGACTCCGGGGGCGACCGCGCCCAACGCGGCCCCCGGCCCGATCGGGTCTCCGATCGGATCGGACTCCGTCTGCCAGGGGCCGAGCGTCCCATCCGGAGCGATGGCCGCGTAGAAGACGGTGTTCGTCGGGTGCCCCGAGGCGTCCTGCCCGCCGACGTAGAAGACCTTCCCGTCGAGCGCGAACGCGGCGCCATAGGCGCGCGCCTGCGGAAGACTGCTCGTCGCCGGCCATTGTCCGGGGACGATCTGTCCGTCGGAGTCCAGCGCGACGATCGCCACCGTCGCGACGGGGGCGCCTGCGGAGAGGCCGCCCAGCAGGTAGATGCGGCCGCCGGCGTACACGGCGGACATGCCCTCCCCGGCGGGGACGCCCGACGGGATGAAGCTCTGCACCCAAGGGCCGAGCGAGCGGTCGGTCTGTACCTGGGCGGTCTGGATCGCGGGCGTGTCCCCGGTGGCGGTCTGGCCGGCGAACAAGTACAGCCTCGTCCCGGAGGGCGCGGGGACCGCGACATGGGCTGCCGCGATCAGGCCGGCGTAGAAGGGGTCGGTCGTGTTCATCCCGGGAGGGATGTTCAAGGATGAGGTCTCCCGCCAACCGAGCGGCACGCTGTTCGAATCGAGGAAGGAGTAATAGGTCTTGGGAGACTTGGCGATGATGTCGCCCGCCATGTAGTGGCGTCCGCCGACGAGATAGAGGACCTCGTCGACCAAGAACGCCTGGACGTAATCCATCCGCTCGGGCATCTCGTTGCCGAAATGGCCGTAATTCGGGTCGCGGCTGCGGACGACGAATTGGTTCAACAGGCCGGTGCCGTTCTCTCCGCCCAGGATCAGGACGCGCCCGTGGTCGCCGACCAACGCGGCCGCGTTCATGACGGTGTTGGTCGTGTTGACGTTGGTGAACGTCTCCCAATGATCGGGGGCGGCGGTCTGGAGGGTGAGCGCCGCCGCGACGGGCGCGCTGTCGAGGGCCAGGGCCAGGGTCGCGGTGGAGAGCCCCGCCGCGCTGGTCAGGTCCCCCTCCAGGACGACGTGCGCGAGGTTGCCCGCGTCGCCCAATGCCGCGGTGTTCGCGTCGGGACGCACGAGCGCCGTCGCCGCCGGTCCGAGCGAGTCCACCGTGAACGCGCGTCCGGCGGTGGTGTGATTGCCGACGTTGTCGTCGATGAGGGTCCAGACGCGGTGCGGTCCCTCCGCGAGAGCGACGGTCAGCGACGCGGAGGCCGGGCCGACGCTCGCGCGGTCCGTGACGGATTGGCCGTCGATCATGATCCGGAAGCTGGCCAGGTTCACGCCGCTCCGCGTGGCCGGGTAGCTCACGGAGATGGTCACGGTGCTGGAGGCGAGGAACGCCTCCTCGGCGGGGGCCGTCACTTGGAGGCCCGTGGAGCCGTCGTCCAGGACCACCGTCGCGGTGTGCGGCGACTCGGCGTGGTCCAGGAGGTCGACGCTGAAGTAGGCGATCTGATGGGTCCCCGCCGTGGAGAGATGGATCGGCCCGACCGCCGTCTGGTAAGAGCCGCCGTCGATCGAATAGGAGGTGACGCGGACCCCGTAGCCGAACGCGTCTCCCGCCTCGGTCAAGTCGTCCACGGCGTCGAAGGCGAGCGCGGTGCCGCGGCCGGCGTACAGGACCCCGCCCGACTGATAGGTCGGAGTGCTCAGCGTCAGGAAGGTGCGGGGCGGCATCGTGTCGGCGGGCAGGGTGACCTGGAAGGTGCTCGCGACCACGGTCACGCTGTCTCCCAGGACGTCCGCGGCCGAGACCTGGAGCTGCCAGACGCCGTCGTCCAGGGTGAACGGCCCGAGGTCCTGGCCCGCCGTGACCGCGACGGTCGCGGGGCGGTTCCCGCGCGGCGCACCCAGGTCCTGTGCCTGGACCAGGACGGCGGAGACGTCCGGGGCGCCGCCCAAGGCGTCGAACGCGGCGAAGCGGACCGGGATCGAGCTCGACTCTCCGGCGTACGACCCGCCGGAGGGCGAGACGACCGAGACGGACGGCGCGGCGTCCTCCACGAACAGATGCTCGGTGCGCAGGGGCTCCGCGTTCGCGACCCGGTCGACGGCCTGATACGACAGGGTATGCGTGCCGACCGCCAGCGTGAACCCGCCGCCATAGGTGGAAGTCGAGCCGTCGACGGTGAGCATGACGGCCGCCGCGCCCGATGCGCGGCCGTTGGCGACGGGGTCCGCGGCCGTCAGCGAGACGGTGGAGGTGGAGTGGAGGTAAAGCCCGGCCGTCGTGCGCGACGAAGCGCCCGCCACCGCCAACTGCGTCACCGGCGCGACGGTGTCGACGAAGATGAAGGGGTCCTGGAGGGATTCCGCATTGCCCACGGCGTCGACGGCGTAGAAGAAATAGATCCCTCCGTTCGCCGTGAGCGCCGCGAGCGTGGACGAGTAGGCGGCGAAGGAATGCCCGTCGGTCGAGACGAACAGCTGGGCCACGCCCGATACGCCGCCGGCTCCGGCGTCGACGGGAGACAGGGCGAACTGCGTCTGCGACGAGACGAACAGAGTCCCGCCGGACGCGTAAGAGGGCCCGACCGGGTTCAGCGTGGTCGCCGGAGGCACGGTGTCCACCACGACGGCGAAGGCGCGCGTCGATTCCGCGTTGGCGAGGAAATCCTCGCTGTAGTAGGTCAGGGTGTGGGAGCCCCCCGCCAGGCTGAAGGTCGCGCTCGCGACGGCGAAGGTGCCTCCGTCCACGGACAGGTAGGTCAGCACCCCGCCGACGCCGACCGAGTCGCCCACGACGCTCGAGTCGTCGATCGCCGCGAATCCGAACGTGCTCGTCGCGTTGACGAACAGCGGCTGGTCGCCCGACGCCGCTCCGCCGGTGGACAGGAAGGTGCGCGGCGGCAGGACGTCCGACTTCTCCGTGCGCTGGAGGCCCAGGTCCGTGAACGCCGTCTCGATCCCGGCGCCGTTGCGCGCCTTGACGCGGGCGCGGTACACGGTCTGGGCGTACAGGCCCGTGAAGGTGTAGCTCGTCTGCGCGATCCAGCCGCTGTCCAGCGTCGTCCAGCCGGCGTCCAGCGGGTGCGGCAGGCGCGGAGATGCCGTGTCCAGCTGGACGAGGTACTGGGTGCCCGCGGGGTTGCCGTTCGCGCCCCAGACGGCCGTCATGCTGGTCAAGAACACGTCCGCGTACGCCCCGGTGGACGGCTGCGCGGCCAGGGTCTGCGTCGAGCCGAGCAGAGCCGCCGCCGAGCGCGACCCGGTCTCCGGATTGGCGCCCGTGCCGAAGAACTGGTAGGTGGTGTTGGGGCTCAGCGCGAACTCGAACGCGCGCGTGAAGGAGTCCTGGTACGGCGACGAGGACACCGCCGGCGCCCCGGGCCCCGTCGCCGCGTACACCTGATACGCGACCGGCAGGGCGTTGTTGGCGGTCTGCCAATCGCCTCGCGCGCCCGCCGACGAGACTCCGGTCAGGACGAACCCCTGGGGCGGCAGCGGCAGAGTGTAGGCGGTCGCGGCGTTCGAAAGCGCGGAGATCCCGCCTCCGCCGTTCTCCGTCCAGATGTGGAAGTAGTACGTCGCGTTGCCCACGAGCCCGCCCATCGTGAGCGTCTGCGGCTGTCCGGACGGCGTGCTGGTGGCCAGGTGCAGCTGGGCGTTGGTCGGCGAGAAGGTCGCGGTGGACGAGAGCTCACCTTCCACCAAGTAGGTCCCGCCGAACAGGAACCCGCTGTAGCCGCCCTCGCCGGACGAAGTCCAGTTCAGCGTCGCCGCGCCGCCGCTCGGGTCGGTGGCGGCGGCCAGGTCCGTGGTCGCGCCGGGGGGCGTCACCAGTCCGGACGGGTCGAACTGCAGCGTGTAGGTGTTCGTCGAGCCGGTCAGGTCCAGGATGTTCACCCAATACTGGTCGCTGAGGGTGTTCTTGTTGAAGTGCTTGGAGATCCAGACGTTGCGCGGGTTGATGATCTTCCCGTCGCCGCGACGGGCCGAGGTCAGGGTCACGGCGTTGCCGTAGCTGAACGGCGTGTAGCTGTGCACCCAGACGTTGGAACTGATCGCGCTCCCCAAGGTGAAAGTCAGCGCGGCATTGGAACCGTTCAGCGCGCCGGAAACGGCACCGACGTCCTCTCTCACGGGCAGAGCCGCCGGCTGATCGGACTCCAGGATGAACTGCGCCGCAGGCTGGGTCCCCGCGTCCAGCATGGCCTGCATCGTCCCGCGATCCTGGCTCATGTTGACCAGGAAATCCGGGGTCTGGTCGCGTCCGGGCAGATCCACCATCACGTCGCGCAGGAGAGTGTAGGTCGTCACGCTCTGCAGGAGCGAGGTCAGTTGGCCGCCCAGGTCGGCGGCGTGGGTGAAGGTGGAGGTGAAGCTGATGAACCGTCCGGACAGGGAGGTGGACATGCTCCACCACGCCTGGGACACGGAGTTCGGGGCCACGTCGCCGAACGGGATCAGCAGAGTGTTCGGGATGGTCTGGCCGTTGACCACGGTGCCCAGCAGTTTGAAGTCGATCTGCAGGCCCTGCTTGTTCTCCACGATCTTGGGTTGGGCGGAGTCGATCTGGAAATTGTTGGCCGTCCCATAGCCCACGTTGGTGACGCGCACGGCCAGCGGGAAAGGCTCGACCGGCTCGACGGCGTTCTCCGTCAAGGGCTCGTCGCCGAACACTTCATAAGGAAGCGCGTACTCCAGCTTGATGACCGGCTGGGGATGGACGGTGATGAAGGAGTCGAAGGTGTTCAGCGACTGGGGGGCCCCGTTGCTGACGCCGGTGATGAGGGCGCGCACGCCGTACTTCTGTCCCGCCGGCAAGGTCCCGCCGGCGCCGGTGGACGGGATGATGAGCCAGTGGATGTCGGCCGTGCTGCTGGACTGGATGACGCCCGAGCCGTCCAGGGCGTTGACGCCGGTGATCGTGCCCACCTTCACGAAGAACTTGGAGTCGGCGGGGTTGCCCTCCGCGTCCTTGAAGAACACCTGCACCTTGAACGCGGTCAGCGGCTGGTCCACCAGGCTGTTGGTGACCGTCAAGTGCGCGTCGAAGCCCTCGCGCTCGAGCGTGGCCTGCTGCTGGATCTCGAGCTTGACCACGGCGCACACGGAGCTTTGCGCCGCGACCAGGGCCGCGAGAGCCGACAACACGCCGCCGACGAGCAGCAGCTTCCTCATTTGACTTCCAGCGGCCTCCCCCTCTTCGCCCACCCCGCCAACCCGCCCGGCAGTTCCTTCGCGTTCAACCCCGCGGCCGCCAACTGCTTGACGGCTTGCCTGGCCCGCGCCTGCAGGCGGTCATACACCACCAGCTCCTTGTCCTTGGGCAGTCTCACCGCGTCCGCGGCCAGTTCCTCCAGCGGCGCGTTGACCGCCCCCGGCAGATGTCCCGCCTTGAACTCCTCCGCCGGCCGCGTGTCCACCGGCAACGCCGTCCCCGCCTCGATCTCATCCCGCGCCGCTGCCGCGCTCCGCATCGCCGTCGCCCTGGGCGCCCCCGCAGTCCCGTCCCCCGCCACGACCGGATACCCCTTCGCCACCCACGCCGGCAATCCCCCTGCCAGGATGACCACGTCCTTGTACCCGTCCTCCGTCAGCCGCTTATACGCCCCGCTCGTCAGCGGGCACGGGTCCTCGCCGCAATAGATGACGATGGTCCCGTTCCGGTCCAACCCGGCCTTCTGCACCTCTCCCGAGACCACGTTCTTGGCTCCTTGTATGTGCCCCTTGTCGTAATCAGTCGGAGGCCGCACGTCCACGAGCCCCAGCGCAGGCTTATGGTTGAGCTGCAAGACCCGCAGTTCATCCGGCAACAAGCGCCTCTCCCGCGTAGTGGCGTGCAAAGGCGTCCAAGCGACGAGGAGCGCCGCCAAAGCGAGTCCCGCCTTCTTGGGTCTCAGCACATCTGCAATTTGTGATGGCATAGTTTTTCGGGAGGACTTCAATTCAATCAATGGTAAGAATCTCAATAAGTCGCATTGCTCGTGAAGGCGTTAAGTCTTCCGTTAATATTGGGTTAGCCAATTCGTGCAATACATTTCGGACCTCTGCGCACGTTATTTCAATATCGTCCCTGCACTCGATTGCATTTGCCCAATCCTCAATCTCAGCTTTGGATATATCCCCATTAATGAACTTCCGCAAAGCGTTCAAGAGATGCTGACTTTCGAGGGTTACGAGCGCACGGGACGAGTCCCATGGGAAATTGCGCAATGCCTCAATTAATTGGCTCGCCGGCTTCGCGTAATCGATTAACTCGCTGAGTATTTTTTTTCGTGTCATAGCCATTATGGGTAGTAGGTGACACCGGTCAATTTATCTTTGACATGGACTATTTTCCCAAGGGGATCATATGTTGTCTTCGTGTATTGAATCGTATTGCCGAGAGCATCTACTTGCTTTTCGTATGTCGCATACGAACCTGGAATTTTGCTTGCTGCTGACTCAGCCTGGAATGCCTTACCTCCAGATGGCAAATCATAAATATATGTAGGTCCTGCATTCGCAGGGAGCTTTCGTTCAAATCGAATAAGGTTTTTTGCCTGCTCAGACGACATAAACTCGTATCTACTCGCGGCCCCAGCGCCGAATGACTCGGCAGCCCCCGCCTCCGCCCCCGCGAGTTTCGCCCCACCTTGCAGCGCTGCGATACCCCCGCCGAGCGCGGTGCCCGCCGCCTCCGCCGCTGCGCCGACTAGGTAGCCGCTTACGAAGCCGCCAACCAGGCTCGCGACTTTGAATGCGCCCGAGTTCGAATTGTAAAAGCCTCCTTGGTCGCCGGTCATTCCAAGGGAGAGGCCGTTGCCGAACCCGCCGATGGCGTTGAGGAAGGCGTTGTCCGTGCACATCCCCAGCGTATCCACCCAGCGCACGGGGTTGTCCGAGGCGTAAAGGTACGGGCTGAGATTGGGCAGCGGGTCTTCCTGCAAGAACAGCCCAGTGTCGGGGTCCTGGTCGCGCAGGCTCATGTGGTATAGGCCCGTCTCGGCGTCGTAGAAGGTGCCGGCGAACATGAACGGATTGCCCACCGTCGAGCGGTCGTGCAGGCCGCCCTGCGCGTCCTTGACGACGGCGCGGCCGTAGGCCTGATAAGCGTAGGTCTCCACGACCGCGCCGGTCCCGTCCGTGAGAGCGACCACGTTGCCCAGGGCGTCTAAATGGAAGTAATAGGTCCCGGCCACGAAGCCGTTCTGGCTGGCGAGCACCTCCATGGCCAGCGGCGCGGCCAGTCCCGGCAGGTAGGTCAGGCGCGCCAGTTCGTTGTTGCTGCCGTCCAGGATGGCCCGGATGTTGGTCCCGTCGTAGAGGTAGCGCGTCACCACGCCGCCGGCGCTCTTCTCGATGCGCCGGCCCATGGGGTCGAACTTATAAGCGGCGAGCACCGCGCTTCCCGGGCCGTCCACCTCGGTCAACCGTTCATGACTGTCGTACTTGAAGGTCGTCGTCTGACCGCTCGCCCGGCCGGTTTGGCTGGTGCGGTTGCCGCTCGCGTCGCTCGTGTAGGTCATCGACGAGTCGCTGACGATGCGGTTGGCGGCGTCATAGACGAAAGCGGAGCGCAGCGCGTCGGCGGTGCGCAGGCCGAGGGGGTCGTAGGAGAAAGTCTCGGACAAGACGGGCAGGCCGGCGGCGGAGGGATGGCTGGCGCTCGTCAGGCGGTTCAGCGCGTCATAGGTGTAGACGTGAGCACCGGCCAGGTCCGCGACGACGGTCCGGTTTCCCTCGGAGTCGTAGGTGTAGTTGGTGAAGGCGATGGCGGCTTGATTCGAGACCTTCTGGTTGACGATCTGCGTGATCCGCCCGGCCGCGTCGTAAGCGAAGGTCGCTTTCGTGGCGTTCGGGTAGAGCATCGAAGTCAGCTTCCCGCGCGCGTCGTACGTGAAATGGAACGTCCCGGCGGGATTCCCGCCCACGCTGGTGAGCCGATCCAGCGCGTCATAGGTCGCGGAGAAGTTTCCGCTGGGCGAGGTCATCGCCGTGCGGTTGCCATTGGCGTCGTAAGTGAACGAAAGGGTGTCGCTGAAGCCGTTGTTCAACGTCGCCTGCAGGCCGGAGACGCGGTAGAGCGAGTCGTATGTCAGCGAGAGCGCCGCGCCGTCGGCTCCCGTGAGCGAAGACATGTTGCCGACGCCGTCGTAAGTGATGGAGACGTTTCCTTCCGGGAATCCGACCTGCGTGATGCGGTCCATGACGTCGCGACTGGGAAGGATCGTCTGGTTCTTCCGGTTGGTGATCTGCGTCGGGTTGCCTTTGACGTCGTAGGCGATGGTGATGGCCTGGCCGAGCGCGTTCGTCACGCTGGTGGGGCGGCCCATGACGTCGTACCCGAACGACTGCTGATGGTTGTTCGCGTCGGTCAGGCTTTGGAGGAGGCGCCCGCCCAGCCGTCCGGATTGGTAGCCGTAGTTCGTCACGCCGTTCAGGGCGTCCTTGAACTGTGTCAGGTTGCCCGTGGGGTCATACGTGAGATCGATGTGTTTAGCGGTCGGCGAGGTGAAGCGCGTGAGGCGGCCCAAGGCGTCGCGCCCGAACCCGTATGACAAGCTCAACGGATCGACCGCGCCGACCAGGTCGCCCTGAGCGTTGTAGGTGAAGCCGGCGCTGTCCCCTAGCGGGTCGCGCGCCGCGGTGAGATGTCCCTGCGCGTCGTAGCCGAAGTTCCAGATGCCATTGAGCGCGTCTTGGATGGAGACCGCGTTGCCCTTGGCGTCATATGAGATGCGGGTGACATTGCCCTTGGCGTCAGTGATGCTCTGCGGCTGGCTGTAGACCGGGTCATAGGTCGCCTGCACGGTCTGGCCCAGGGCGTTGGAGACGGAGGTCGGGTTGTTCTTCGCGTCATACTTGAGTTGAGTGGTCCGCCCTAACGGATCGGTGATCGAGGCCAGGTTCATGCCCGCGTCGTAGGTCATCACCGTGCTGCCGCCGCTCGGGTCCACGATGCTGGTGAAGCGGCGGATGCCCTGGACCTGGGTCCAGTTGTAGAGCGTCGTGCGGCCGAGGGCGTCCACGACCGCGGTGCTGGAGGCGTAGTAGGCGTAGTCGCGCTTGTTGTTGCCCCCGTCTTCCTGCTCCGTGGAGACGCGCCCGGCGCCGTCGTAGGCCAAGGTCATGTGGCCGTTGTTCGGGTAGGTGATCTGCGTCATCCGGTGGTTGGCGTCGTAATCGTAGTGCGTCGTGTCGCCGTTGAAGTCGGTCTCCGCGGTCTTGTTGCCCTGCGCGTCATAGGCGTACGAGGCCGAACGGCCCGCGCTGTCGGAAGCGCCGACCATCTGGCCTTGCGGATTGTAAGTGAAGGCGATCCAGCGGCCGAAGCTGTCGTCCATGCGCAGGAGGCGGCCGGTCGGGTCTTCGCGCGTGTAGGTGAGCTTGTTGCCGTTGCGGTCCACGATGGAGACGGGCAGATAAGTGGAGGAGCCGTAGACGGCGAAGGTCGTCACGGTGCCGTTGGCGTCGGTGGAGGTCAGGCCGAAGGAGGACTCGGCGCGGCCCGGAACGGCGACGGCGATCCCCGTGGACCAAGCATGGATGTCGCCCGGCGGGACCGACATGGCGCTGCCGGAGCCTCCGTTGCTCGGCTGTTTGAGGTCGCTCGTGGGGACGATCAGTTCCCGGGAGCCGTCCGGATTGGTCTGCGTCACGCTCTGGCCGTCGGGGCTGGCTTGGACGGTCGGAGCCGGCGGGGCCCAGCCGGGCGGGTTGGCCGAGGCGCCCGCGGTGCCGTCGGGCGGGTTCACGCCGGCGGGGTCCAGGGAGTTGTAGCCGGGTCCGAAGAAGGGAGCGACGGGACCGGGGAAGCCGAAGCCGAAAGCGGGCGGCTGATAGTGGGAGCCGTCGAGAGGGCTGGCCCCGCCGCAAGGCTTGTTCTGCAGCCAGTGGGAGAATCCCAAGCCTCCGCCGAAATTGCAGCCGGAGCCCGAGGCCGAGGGCACGACGGAGACCGCGGAGCCGCCGACGGCCCAGCCTCCGCCGCCCCCCCCGCCTCCGCCGCTCGTCCCGCCACCACTCCCGTCGCCGCCGCACTGGATCTGCGGACCGACCGACGCCTTGAAGGGGTTCCCGGCGCTTCCCAGGAGCGAGCCCTCGGCGCACCAGTAGTCGCCCTGCTGTGCCACGCTCGCCTGTTTGCAGGGGTCGCTGTGGTGGATGTAGGTGAACTTGTAGGGAACGACGACGCTCTGGCCGGGCTTGATCTCCGGGATGGTGGTGAACGGGAGTTCCATCGCCAGGCCGTCGTCCGTCGCGGGAGTCAGCTTGTAGTTGAAGACCGAGACCATGCCCTTGTTGGTCAAGGTGTACTGGCCGTAGGCGGACTGGCCGACGTCGATGTTGATCTGCGCCAGCGGCGGGTCCACCACGATGGCCGGCGCCGGGACGTTGGTCAGGAAGGACAGGTTCAGCGTGATGTTGTACTTGTCCTGGATGGTGGTGGGCGTCACCGTCCAGGTGTAGGAGACCGTGGCCGTGGGGAGGATCGCCTCGATCTTGTTGGTCAGGCCCGGCTCGATGATGGCCGTGCCGGAGACCGTCTGGTAGCCCTGCGCTTCGGCGCGCCAGGCGTACTTGCCGGAGGGCACCTGGCTGAACGGCGCCAGGCCGTTGGCGTCGGCGGCCACGGTGAAGCTCAGGCCCGACACGTCCAGGCTGGTCAAGGTCGCGCGCGCGCCCGCGACGGGCACGCCCTGCCCGCCGGAGCCGCGCGGCTTGTCGGCGTCGATGACGTTGACGAGGACGTCGCCCTTGCGCGCGGAGGTGATGGCGATGGCGCCGACGACCGGGACCGGCGGCACGTTGAGGGACGTGATCTGCAGGAGCGGGACCGGCTGGTAGGTGCCGTTGCTCAAGGTGGACGGAGGGTCGAAGCGCAGGGTCAGGTTGGCGTTGCCGCCGGGCGGGATGTCGCCCAGCGTCGTGAGGCCCTGGATCGAGACCCAGGAGAGCGCCGGGGCGGTCAGTTGGACCCCGCGCCAGGTGTCGAACCCTTGGTTCTTGATGACCACGGACAGTTCGCGGCTGTCGCCGCCCACCATGCCGATGGAGAAGGAGTCCGGCGTCACCGCCGGGATGACCTGCGCCGGCACCACCGTGGCGGTGACGGGCAGGACGCGTATGAAGCCGTGCCCCTCGGTCACCGTCAGCGTGAGCGTGGAACTGGACGCCAGCGGGGCGGCGGCGACCGTCAGCCCCAGGACGGCCTTGGCCCCGGCCGCGAGCGAGGCGGGCAAGGTCGCCGGGTCCAGGGCCAGGGTCACCCCGGAGCCCGTGAGCGGCGCGGAGCTGGCGCTCAAGCCGGTGACGTCCGAGGCCCCCGTGTTCGTGAGGTCCACCGTGAAGCGGTAGGTGCTGTTCTGCGCCAGCGTAGCCGTGTAGCCGGTGTACTGCAGCGCGAGGCCCACGATGGTGAAGGAGGATTGGACCGCGCGCGAGACCACCGCCGGGTGCCCCGCCGAGAGCGCGTACGCCCCCGCCTCGTTGGGGAGCGGGAAGAAGGCCGTGCGGTACACCCCCGAGCTGTCGGTGACCGCGCTGAACGGCCGGTCGAAGCCGTTGTTGAGGACGTGCACCCCCACCGTCGCGTTCGGGACGGGGTTCCCCGAGACCGTGTCCAGCGCCTGGCCGGTCAAGGTGACGCTCGAGCCCTGGTCGTAGAAGGAGCGGTCGGAACGGACCGTCGCCGTGTAGGGCACCTGCGCGACCGTGCCTTGCGTGACCGCGCTCGAGAACGAGCGCGTCCCCGGCAGGCGCAGGAACGGCAGGCTGTAGGTCGGCGTGCTGACGGCCGCGGACACCGACAGCGAGGTCAGCGCCGTGTTCGGCACGCTCACCTGGACCGGGTCGAGCAGGAGGCTCTGGCCGGGCGGGACCGTCACGAAGAAGACCTGCCGGTCGGGCAGGACCGCCGCGTTCGCCCCGTCGCCCGTCTGCCGGATGCCCGCCGCGCTCAGGACCGTGCCCTCGGGCGTCTTGAGCAGGACCTGCACGTCGTCCACCGCCGCGAAGGTCGAGCCCGCGACCTGCGCCGTGACCAGGTCGAGCGGCGCCGTGCCGCGGTTGTAGAAGCGCACCTGCACCGGCGACAGCGTGCCCGTGACCAGCGCGCCCGGCAGGACCTCCACCGTCGGCTGGGCCGGGTCGGCCGCGGAGAGCGGGAAGTCCCCCTCCAGCGTCACCGCGGCACCCGGGTCCGTCGGCAGGGTCACGGCCGCGTGCAGCTGCGCCGAGCCCATGTCGGCGGGCGTGGCCACGACTCCCTCGAGCGCCGCCGACTGCCCGGCCGCGACCGCGGCGGCGGGAGCCGTCGAGGTCAGCGTCCGCCCCGCCGCGTCCGTCACCGTGAGCAGGGCCGGGCCCGCCGCCAGCGACGACGCCCCCGCGTTCGCCACCACCGGGTGCAAGGCGTCGAAGTACCCGCGCGTCAGCGTGACCGGCGCCAGGCTCAGCGTCGCCGCCGGGACCGCCGCGCGCGCCCGCGGCCCCTCCACTCCCGCCGCGTCCACCGCCGCGACCTCGTAGACGTGCGGCGCGCCCGGCGCGTAGCCCGGGTCCTGGAACGCGGTCTCGGCGACCAGGCTGGCGCTGATGTGCCCGCCGTCGCGGTAGACGCGGTAGCCGGCGATCCCGGGCTCCGGCGCCGTCCACGACAGGCGCGCCCCCGACTGCACCCGCACCGCCAGCCCGGCGGGGGCGATGGGCCCGGCCTCCAGCGTGAAGGAGAGCGTGGTCGTCGAGACGTTGCCCGCCAGGTCCGCGGCGACCGCCGTCAGGACGTAGGAGCCGTTGCGCGAGATGGGGGCGCCGCTGTCGTAGGGGGCGCTGGCGCCCAGCGTCTGGTTGACGAGCGTGTAGGCCGTGGAGGCCAGGTGCAGGTCCGACGGCGTCACCAGCACCGCGACCGGCGTCGTGCTGACCAGAGCGGCGCGGTCGGCCACGCTGAAGGCCACCTGGGGCGGCGTGAAGTCCAGCGTGAAGAAGGTCGTGACGACTCGTTGGTGCCCGCCCGCGTTCGCGGCGCTCACGACCAGCTGGTGCGCCCCCTCCGCGTTCACGGCGCTCCCGGAGAGGAAGGGCTGCCCGTCCAGCGTCGCGTGGACCGTGCTCGTGTCCAAGGTCAGGTCCTCGGCCGCGAACGCCGGGGCCACCGGCGTCCGGTAGTAGCCGCCGTCCGTCACGCCCGCGACGGTGACGACCGGCGCCGCGTTCGAGTACACCACGACCGCCTCCGGCGCCCCGTCGCTCTCGTTGCCGACCGCGTCCAGCGCCGTGACCACGTAGTGCCACGTCGCGTTGAACGGCGGCGCGTCCAGGAACGGCGGCACGGCCGCGCGCGACGGGACGTCGTTCAGGAGGGTGAGCGTGTAGGTGGTGCGATAGAGGCGGTAGCCCGCCGTGTCCGTGCTCCCGGCCACCCAGTCCACGCGGACCTGCCCGAAGGAGTCGACGGCGGCCGCCAGCCCGTCCGGGGAAGGCGGCGGCGCCGAGTCGGCGATGGAGACCGGGTCGGTGAGCGCGCTCTCGTTTCCCGCCGCGTCGACGGCGGAGACCGCGTGGGAGTGCGGGCCGTCGCCCGGCGCGTCGACGTACGCGCCGGTCCCGTCCGACGCCGGGACGACCCGCGTCGACAGGAGCACGCCGTCGCGGTAGACGTTGTAATAGGCGGCCGGCTCGCCCAGGCCCGCGCTCCAGCTCAACGCGACCAGGCCCTTGGGCAGCGGGTTGGCTCGGACCGCCAGCGGCTGTGGCGGCGCAGCGGTGTCTATCGTGAACGAGGCCGTCCCGGTGAGCGCCGTCCCGACGTTGCCCAGCGCGTCCTGGCCCTGATACGCCAGGGTCGCGACGCCGTCGCCCGTCGCCGCGGTCACCGTCAGGACGGCGGTCCAGACGGTCGCGTCCGTGGAGGCCTGGACCGTCACGAGCGCCCCGGGGGCGCCTGCGTGCGGCGTCAGGGTCAGGGTGGGCGGAGTCCCGGCGGGCTCGTCGAGCGTCAGAGTCACGGTCAGAGGCCCCGCCGCGAGCGGGGAAGGCCGGGACAGGGCGGCCCGGGCGGAGGGGCCCACGGTGTCGACAAGGAGCGTCGCCGAGGACAGCGCCGTTCCGACGTTGCCCGAGAGGTCCGTCCCCTGGAAGGCGAAGAGGGCGGCCCCGGCGCCCATCGAGGCGTCCACCGTCACCGTGGCCCTCCACAGCGTCGGGGTCAGCGCCTCCGCGTTGAGCGCGACGGGCGAGGCTCCGGGCGCCGTCAGCGTGAGGATCGGCGGGGACGCGAGCGCCTCGCTCAAGGCGAAGAGCGGCGCATAGACCCCGACTCCGACCGGCTGAGCCGTGGAGAACTGGACGGACGCCGCCGGAGGCACCCGGTCGGTCAGGACGTAGGAGATCTCCGAGAGCGGGCTCTCGTTGCCCGCCCCGTCCACCGAGGTCACCCCGTAGAAGTACAGGTCGTCGAGCGCCGGCGTCTCGGTGAACTGGAGGACGGTCACGCGCGCGGCGACGAGTTGGGCGGATAACTGGGTGAACGGCGAGGCGGAGCCGGCCGCCAGGACGGCGTCGTCCGTGGAGCGGTAGACGCGGTAATAGGTCGGCCTCTTGCCTGTGGAAGGCGCCGACCATGACACCTGGACCTGACCGTTGGAGAGGCCGAGCCCGGAGACCAGCTCGGGGGCGCCGGGCGCGTGCGTGGCGTAAGTCCCCGCGATCCCCGCCGACGGCGACGAGAAGCCGCGCGGCTCGAAGGCGATCGCCGTCAGCGTCACGTCCCCCTCGGCGCCCAGCGGCATGTCCGGCACCGACCAGACGCCGTTGCGGACCGTCGCCGTCGCCGCGTCGAGGCCGTTGACCTGGACGTCGACGCCCGTGCCGTCCTCGGCGTAGCCTTGGACGGTGATCGTCCCGACGGAGGTCCCGAAGCCGGAGCTCGGGGAGGCGATGCTCGGGGTCGCCGGGGGCGCGTAACTGACCGTCACGGCGACCGTGCTCGACGAGGAGTTGCCCGCCGCGTCATAGGCGGAGACCGCGACGTCATGGGGGCCGTCGGCGAGAACGCGGGTGTCGAAGAGGAGCGGCGCCCAGGCCGGGCCGCTGGACAGGAAGACGCCGTCCGCGGACAACGAGACCCAGGCGACCCCTACGTTGTCCGAGGCCTGGATGGAGAGGTTCAGCGGACGCGACAAGGACTGTCCCTGCGTCAGGCCGATGGAGGAAAGGGCGGGCGGAACGGGGTCGTAGGTCAGGGTCGGGGAGGCGAAGGAGCGGTTTCCCGCGCCGTCGACGGCCACGACCGTGAAGTAGCGGGCCTGTCCCGCCGGGATGGGGACCGTGAGGGTCGCCGTCGATCCTGCCGTCGCCTGCGGGACGGTGTAGACCACGGCGCCGGCGAGGTCCGGGGCCGAGGAAGACGAGACCTCGTAGCGCTCCACCCCGCTGAAGTCGTCGGCGACCGCCGTCCAGGCCAGGTCGACCTCGCTCGGCGCCGCGCGGACCGCGGTGATCCTCAGGTCCGCGACCGTCGCGGGCGCGACCAGGTCGAGCGCGGCGGAGGCCGGGTCCGAACGCGGGCCCGCGACGGAATCGGCGTTCAGCGCGGCGACCTGGTAGTAGTAGGTCGCCGAGAAGTACGGGGAGTCGGCGAAGGCGGTCGCCGTCGTCACGGCCAGCGCCGTGATGGTGTTCGTGTCGGCGGAGACGCCCCGGTACACTTGGTAGGCGGCGGCGGGCGTTCCGGCGGCCGGCGCCTGCCAGGACAGGCGGATGACCCGCGCCGGGGCGTCGGCGGCGGCCGTCAGGGAGGTCGGCGCGGACGGCGGCGCGAGCAGGGTGCGGGTGGAGACCGCCGGCGACGGGTCGGTGATGACGCCGAGCGCGTTCGCCGCCCGCACGCGCGCCTGGTAGACGGTGTCCGGCGTCAGTCCCGGGACGAAGGCCGTGGTGAAGGTCTGCGACGCCGAGAACGGGACCGCGACGATCAGGTCGGAGGCGAAGCCGTCGCGGGAGAGCTCGACCTGGTACGGGGTCGCGAACGGGTTGCCCGCCGCGTCCCAGCCCAGCACGAAGGAGTCCGGCGACGCGAAGGTGAAGACCGGCGCCCCGGGGACCGCCGCGGCGCTGTTGGCGCCCGCGCACGCCGAGGGCCCGGCTCCGGCGGAGGAATGCGCCGCGACGCAGACGGCGGCCGGGGTGTTCGTCGACAGGCCCGTCGTCTCGTAGGAGGCGAGCGGCGTGTCGGCGAGCGCCGCGCCAGCCGTCGAGGTGACGAGATAGCCGTCGGCCCCGCTCACGGCGGACCACGTCCAGGAGACCGAGGAGACGCCGAGCGGCGCGCCCGCCAAACCCTGCGGCGCGGGCGGCGGCGCGGCGGCGGTCTGCGTGGAGGCCGCCGGCGACGGCTCGGTGACGAAGCCGTTGCCGTTCACCGCGGTCACGCGCAGCGAGTAGCCGGTCGCCGGCGACAGGTCGGCGAAGAAGGACTGCGGCTGGTTGGACGAGACCGAGCGGAGGGTCGTGACGAAGCCGTCGGTGGAGAGGACGGCCGTGTAGTTGGCGTACGCCGGGTTCCCGGCCGCGTCCCACGCGGCCGTCAGCGTGGTGGACGTCCCCGCGGTGAAGTAGGGCGCGCCCGGGACCGCGGCCAGGGTGTAGGCGGTCGGCGAGCAGTTCTGGGCGCCCGCGCCGAACGAATTCGTCGCCGCGACGCACAGGGTGACGGCGGCGTCCGTGGAATGGGCGGTCGTGACGAACGAGGTCTGCGTCGTGGCGCCGAGAGACGCGGAGCTCCCCAGGAAGACCTGATAGCCGGTCGCCCCGACCGACGCCGACCAGGTCCAGGAGATCGACGAGACGCCCAGCGCGCTCCCGAAGACGTTCTGCGGGGAGGGCGGCGTCACCGAGCCGTTGGGCCCGTTCCAGACGAAAGCCGGGCCGATCGTCGCGGATTCCTGATTCTGCGTGAAGTCGCGTGATTGCGAGAAGACGCGGTATTGGTGGCCCTTGGCGAGCACGCCGTTCAGGCCGCCGAAGGAGCCGCCGCCCGCGGCGGCGAGCCAGGAGAGCGCCGCCGAGGTGCCGCTTTGCGAGGACTGGACGCCCTGGAACACGGGCGTCCCGGACGCCTGCCACTGTCCGGCGGAGGCGTTCCACCACACGTCGAAGGTGAGGTCGTGGACGGCGAGCTCGACGCGGTCCACGCCCGTCGCGTCGGCCGCGGTGCCCGCGATGGCCGACAGCGCGGAGATGGTCGAGCCGTCGACGAGGGAGGTCACGCGCGAGGTCGGCGGGGTGTTGTCGACCGCGAGCGCGATGTCCACGCCCGTCACCGCGGCGCCCGAGGTCACGGAGACCGGGGCGTATCCCGCGTACGGCGCGATCGGCGTACCCGGCTGGAGGCTCTGCGCCGAGGGCGTGTCGACCGCGACGATGTAGTAGACGGCGGGAGCGGGCAAGGTCAGCGTGTACGACAGCGAGGTCCCCCCCGCGGTCGGTACGGCGTACAGCGCGGGCTCGCCCGTGGCACCCAGGATCGGGGACGTGGAGACCGCCAGCGTCACGAAGTCCGCCGCCGGGAACCCGCCGGCGTACGAGACGGTCCCGGAGACCTGCGCTTGGCCCGCGAGCGCGCAGGCGGGGCTTCCGGTCGCGCCCGCGGCGGAGGCGCCGCCGGTGAACGGCTCCGGCGCGTTGCCGTCGAGCACCCAGGGCCGTCCCGCCGCGTCCACTTGGACGAAGCGCGGGTCGAACGGCGCGCCCGCGTGCGCGCGCGGGAAGCCGGCGGCCAAGGCGCCGGTCGGCGCGTATTTCCAGAGCAGAGAGACGCCCGCGGCCTGCCCGGACGCCCACACGGCGCCGGACGCGTCGGCGTCCACGCCGGCCAGCGCCGCGCCCGCGCCTGCCGCGTCGTGCCACAGCTTGGCGCCGAAGACCCCCGAGGACGCGTCATAGGAGACGAGGGCGGCCTCTCCCGCCGCGCAGGAGTCGTAGGACTTCTGCGCGGCGATCCACAGCTTGCCCTGCGCCAGCACCGCCGACATCTGGATCGAGTTCAGGTCGGCGAACGACTGCGGCCAGAACTTCGGATAGCCCGACTGGAGGACGCCGGCCGAGTCGTGCTTCCAGACGCCCACGTCGAGGCGTCCGGACGCCGGGTTCGAGCTGACGCCGGCGACCCACACGCTCCCCGAGGCGTCCACGGCCGCCGCCAGGCCGCCGTCCACGTCTCCGCCGCGTTGATAGGAGACCGGGAAACCCGCCGCGAGGACGCCCGCGGAGTCGAACTTATACAAGGAATATTGGAACCCGTTGCCGCCCGGCTCGGCGACCGGCACCCAGACGGCGCCGCCCGCGTCCGCCGCCAGGCGCCCGGCCACGCCGCCGCCGTTGACGGTGGGCGAAGCCAGGACGCTCTGGCCGGTCGGGTCGAGCTTCCATAGGCCCAGGCCGACGGAGGACGTTCCGTCGACCCAGACGTTCCCGGAGGCGTCGAAGGCGACCCAGAACGCGTCCTGCGCGACGGCGCCGGTCAGCGTCGTCGACGAGAGGAAGGAACCGTCGCTGGCGCGGCGCTCGAGCCGCGGCACCGAGGGTCCGCCGTCGTCGGAGACGACCCAGAAGCTCCCGTCCGGGCCGCGCGCGAACCCGCGGCCCGAGGAGGGCCCGGAGGCGGTGCTCACGACCACGAACGGGACGCTCAGCGTGGAGGCGTTGCCGACCAGGTCCGCGGCTTGCAGCGCGACCGCGTACTGGTGGCCCGGGGTCAGCGCCGCGCGCGCGGCCGACTGGTCCGACGGCGAAAGGCTCCAGGTCGCGGCGTTGACCGGTCCGGAGACTTGGGGGTTGAGCGCGTTCGTCTGGGCGGCGGAGGTGAAGCCGGAGCCGTCCCACCACAGGCCGGCCGTCGCGTCCAGCAGGCCGAGCTGCAGGTTCACGACGCTGGTGTCGTCGGACGCGGACCCGTACAGGGCGAAGGACGCCGCGGTCATCGTCGAGCCGGACGCGGGCGACCCGACGACCGGCGTCGGCGAGGAGCGGTCCACCGCCAGTGTGAAGTCCACGCCGGACGCGCCGCCGCCGGCCGGCACGAAGACCGGCGTCACCTGGGTCACGAAGCCCGACGCGTCGTCGGCGTACAGGCCCAGCGGGTCGGCCGACGGCACGCCGTTCGACTGGCCGAGCAGGCCCGAGGCGTCGTAGACGGCGGCGAGGTAATAGGTGGCCGGCGCCGGCAGGCCGCTCAGCACGTACGCGTACGTGGTCGAGCCGTCGGTGGGCGCCGCGGTCTGCAGCTGGATGGGGCTGGCGTTGAAGGAGGCGGTCGGGGAGACGAAGAAGCCTATCCCCTGGGCGGCGGGGCCGAACCCGCCGGCGTAAGCCAGCGTGCCCTCGATGTTGCCGGTCCCCAGCACGTGCCGCCAGACGGCGAAGCGCCCCTCGTTCACCTGGCCCGCCGACCACACCGCGCCCTGCGAATAGGCCGCGGCGGCGCCGGCGTCGAAGTACGGCGTCAGCGCGTACGCGGAGTCCGTGTAGGTCGCCGCGGACGACAAGCTGGAGCCGGCGGCGGTCATCTCCCACAGGGAGAACGCCGCGTTCCCGGCGGCGTCGACCACGGACCAGCCGGCGACCCACGCGTTCCCGGCGTCGTCCAGCGCGAGACCCCGCGCGTCCTCGTCGAACGCGCCGCCGCCGGTCAAGGTCGTCAGCCAGTAGTCCCCGCTGAGGCGCCACAGCGTCGCCGCCCGCCGGCCGGCGAGCCCGGCGCGGCCCGCGACGGCGACGGTCCCGTCGGAGAGGAGCGCGACGGCGCGGCCGACGCTGCCCGTCCCGCCGAGCCCGTTCGTCCAGCCGTACTGCGTGATGGTTCCGGTGTTCGGGTCGTCGTTCCAGACGGCGAGCTCGCCGGTGTCGCCGTCGCGGCCGGCGACCCAGACGGAGCCGTCCGGCGCCGCGGCGACCGCGTTCGCCGTCCCGGCCGCCGCCAGGGCGTCCCACGCCTGGAGGCCGCCGGCGGCGTCCGCGTTCCAGAGCTCCGGCGCGCCGCCCGACACGCCGGCGATCCAGGCCGAGCCGTCGGCGGCCGCCGCGACGCCGTGAGCCTCGGTCCCGCTCGAGCCCTCGACGGCGAAGCTGAGGACGCCGCCGCCGTCCATGCCGATCCCGGCGGCGAACAAGCGCGGGGCGCCGCCCGAGGACGCGTAGAGGACGCCGACCGCCCACAGCCGCCGCCGCGCCGCGTCCACCGCGAGTCCCGTCACCGTGGAGGACGAGCCGGACGCGCAGTAATCGGCGCCGCCGATCTGGCACGGCGAGCCGGCGGTCCCGGCCTTCAGCGCGACGGTCGCCTGCGCCTGGCCGCGCAGGTCGAGCGGGGCGACGACGGCGGCCTGGGAGCCGGTCTGGTCGGCGACGCTGCCGCCGGTCCATACGAGCCCGGTCTTCGGGTCCGCCGCCGCCGCGCGGCCGTATGAAGGAAGACCGGAGTTGCCTTGGAGGAGGTTGTCCTGCAGGACCGGGAAGGCCGGGTCCAGGGTCGCCGCGGAGACGACGGGGGCGCAACAGAGGGCGAGACCCCCGAGGGTAAGGGAACGGACGAGCGCGGCGGCATTCTTCGGCGTAGAATGGTCCTTGACGGCGACAAGACATCATAGACCCGCTACCTAACGGGAACCTAACGGGAAACGCGCCCTCCGAGGCTCCTCCGACGGGGAAATAGCGTGCCGAAAGTCACGCGTGGGTCTTGACAACGCGCCGGCGCGCGGCGCTACGGCAGGAGACGGTAGCCGCTGCCGCGGATCGTCTCGAGGCGGTCCGCCCGGCGTCCCAGCTTGCGGCGCAGGGAGGAGAGACGCGTCTCCAGGGTGTTATGAGGGAGGACCGCCTTGCCCCAGACCGTCTCGCGCAGGAAGTCGGCGGAATGGACCACGCTCGGACGGCGCAGGAAGACGAGCAGGATCTCCGCCTCCTTGGGCTCCAGGTGCTCGACGCGGCCGTCGACGAAGAGGCGGCCGTCGGCGGGATCCAACTGGAAGCCCGGCCCTTGGAGCCGGCCGTCGGCGGCCGCCGTCCGCGCGCGCGAGCGCAGGACGGCGAGCAGGTGGGCGCGCAGGAGCTCCTCGGAGCACGGCTTGGACAGGTACTCGTCGGCGCCGCGGTCGAGGCCGGCGATCCGGTCGCGCTCCAGGACGCGGCCGCTCAGGATGATGACGGGCAGGTCGCGCGTGGCGGCGCGGCCGCGGATGTGCTTCAGCAGGTCCAGGCCGTCGCCGTCGCCGAGGCTGCGGTCGAGCAGGACGGCGGCGAACCGGGACGGCTCGGCCAAGGCGGCGCGCGCCTCCGCCAGCGACGCGACGGGCGTCGGCTCGAAGCGCGGGTCGGGGATGTCCCGCAGCCAGGTGCCGATGAGGTCGGAGTTCCAGGGGTCGTCCTCGACGACGAGGACGCGGAGAGGGTTCACAGCCCTGAGTTTAGGCCACAACGACCCTGACGTCAAGTGGCGGAAGACGCAATCGGGGCAATCGCGCGGAAATTATGAAAACGACTTTTCGGCGAGGGCGGCGCCCGAGGCGTCCAGCGCCGCGCGCACCCGCGCGCTGGTCAGCGTCCGCAGTTCCGTGACGGTCTGGTGCGTCGGCGTCGGCCCGTCGGCGGGCGCCTCGGACGCGGGGTCGGCGCAGGGGTGGAAGTAGAGCTCGGTCAGTCCGTCGGGGAGCCGGCCCAGGAGCCACACCGCGTACTCCTCGGTCATCCGGCCGGAGCGCAGCAGGCCCCAGGTCCGCGGGACCGTCAGCCCCGCCGCCGCCGGACGGATCCAGGCGCGCATCGCCGCGAAGGTCCCCGCCAGCGCCAGGCGCGGCAGGACCGGGTCGGCGTCGCCGGGGTAGTCCAGGCTGGCCGACAGCTCCCCGGACGGCAGGCGCACGCGCGGCACGCCGTACTCCCGGGCGACGCGGCACAGCGCCGGGAACACGACCGGATGGACGTGGATGTTGATGTGGCCGTCGACGTGGGTCGGCGTGACGCCCAGGGCCAGCAGGGCGTCGAACTGCGCGCGGATCTCCCCCTCCACGCCGGCGCGGGCCTTCGCGTCGAAGAAATAGCGCAGGCCGGCCTTCTCGGGCTGGTCGGCGCACAGCTCCAGGTGGAGCCCGACGCCCAGGCCCGGGTACTCCTTGGCGAGCGCCGCGGCCTCCCGCGCGGCCGGGCGCAGGACCATCAGGCTGGCGAAGCGGAGGATCCCGTGACGGAAGGCCTCGACGACCGCCCGGTTGACCGAGGAGGAATAGCCGAAGTCGTCGGCGGTGACGATCAGCGACTTCGGGCTCACGGCAGGTCGGTCGAGACGACGTTGAGCCGGCAGTTGCCGCCGACCAGGCTGGCCGTGACCGTCGGGAAGTTCGCCAGCGTCGGCGTGCAGGTGCAGCCGCAGTTGCCGGGAGGGCTGGCGGACGCGGGCGCGCAGCTGTAGTTCGGGACGTTGTTGGCGCAGACCGTGTTGGCCATGTTCCAGTTCGTCATGATCGCGTTGAAGCCCGCCTGGTCGTAGCGCTTCTCGGCCAGCGCCTTGCCGCCGCGCGCGGCCAGCGTGTAGCGCAGGACGGACATGCGCAGCAGCGTCGCCGCGATCAGGGCCACCAGGACGCCGGTCACCAGCACGTGGAGGAGGACGCTCCCGCGGCGGCCGGTGGCGACGGAGCGGAGGCTCATGGTCAGTTCTCCAGGACGATCCGGGTGTCGAAGGCCATCGACTGCGGGTTCTGGAACACCACGCCGGACGCGCCGCCGCCGGTGCTGTTCACTTGGCCCTGCGCGGGGTTGCCGACGACGTAGCGCGTCCGCACCGCGTTCTTCACGCTGGTGTCCACGGTGAACAGGAAGTTCCCGGCGTTCTGGTAGACGGCGGTCGCCACGACGCTGCCCGCGCCGTAGTTGGCGGCGTTGCAGGCGGGCGGCCCCACGCCGACGTTCGGGCAGTTCCCGCCCAAGACCATGCGGCGCAGGACGTTCGTGGCGCTGTCCCAGCAGTAGTAGATGACGGTCGGGCCGGGTCCGACGGCGGCGGACAGGACCGCGCCGTTCGGCGGCGCCATCAGACGCGACCAATTCGTGCACAGCACGAGGTTGTTGTCCGCGGCGCCGGCGCCGTTGGGCCATTCGATGACGCTCGCGCTGGCGATGTCTCGGTTCATGTTGGCGATGCTGGCCAGCGACCAGGCGGTGACCGAGCCCTTGCGCCCGCCCTCGACCTCGAACTGGACCATCGAGGCGGCGATGGAGAACACGGTGATCAGCACCACCGCCGACAGCGACATCGCGATGATGAGCTCGAGCAGGCTGAAGCCGCCGCGGTTCTGGCGGATCCTCATGGCTCCGTCCAGTTGACCGTGACCACGACTTTCGGCACCGGGCGGCCGTTGACGGTCTGGGTGTTCGTGACCGCGTATTGCACGCGGGCGGTGTAGGGCGCCGCCTCGAACCAGGCAGGGAGCACGCCGGTGAGTATGTGGGTCCCGTAGGTCAGCGCGTAGACGTTGCCCATGCTGTCGGTGATGCCGCCGCCGTTCATGTACCAGGTGGCCACGCCGGCGTTGGCCGTGTTCGGGCCGGTGAGCATCGTGCAGTCGCCGTTGGTGTTCGAGCAGACGCCGGTCGTCGGGTCGCAGCCGCAGCCGGTCACGAAGCCCTTGAGCATCGCGGTGATCTGCGCCATGCCCTGGTTGGCCAGGACGCGGCGGTCGCTCTTGCCGGAGCCGGACTTCTGGGTCAGCGCGACGCTGAACATGGCCGTGACCATGATGCACGAGATCAGCATCGCGACGATCACCTCGACCAGCG
>JACQBB010000169.1 GCA_016194625.1 Elusimicrobiota bacterium
CCTGTCGGCGCCGTGGACGAGCATCGCGGCGACGGGAGTCTCGGTGCCGGACGCGCAGCACCTCTCGGGGACGGTCTCGCTGTCGGGCGCGGCGACCGGCTACTGGGACGTGGTCGTGCGCGAGTCGGGCGGGCGCGTCGGCCGGCTGGCCGGCGGCTTCCGCGTCGCGCCCCCCGCCCTCGCGGCCTTGGTGTCGGTCCCCTCCTCCGCGGCGATGACGGTCGGCGACACGCGCACCTTCGGCGCGGTCGGGACCTTCACCGACGGCTCGACGGCCGCGGTCTCCGCGGCGTGGACCAGCGACTCGGCGGCGGTCGGCGTGACGGCGAGCGGCCTGGCGGCGGCGGCGGCGGCGGGCACGGCCCATCTGACGGCGTCCTCGGGGACGGTCGCCGCGGTCTCCACCGTCACCGTGAGCGCGCGTCCGACGGTGGCCTCGATCACGGTGGCGCCGTCGACCGCGACCTTGCTCACCGGCGCGACCCAGGCGCTCGTCGCGACCGGCCACATGAGCGACGGCTCGACGCGGGTGCTGGCGCCCGCCGTCTTCGCGCGCGGGCCGGCGATGATCCGCGCCCGCCAGGGCGCCAGCGGCGCGTTCGTCAACGGGCGCTTCTACGCGATCGGGGGCAACGGGACGCAGTCGATGGAGGTCTACGACCCGACGACGGGCGCGTGGACCGCTCTGGCCGCCCCGCCGGTCAACCGCTCGGTCTCGGCGACGGCGGTGATCGGGAACACGATCTACGTGATCGGCGGCTGCGTGAACTCGGACTGCACCGTGTCGCCGACCGGGGCGGTGTACGCCTACGACGTCTCGTCGAACGCCTGGTCGAGCCGGGCGGCGATGCCCGCGGCCCGCCACGGCATGGTCGTCGACGTGATCGGCGGCAAGATCTATTCGGCGGGCGGCTACACCGGCAACTTCGTGGCGAGCGCCGACGTGCTGCGCTACGACCCGGCGACCGACGCGTGGACGACGCTGGCCTCGCTGCCGGCGGTGCGCGCGTACGCGGCGGGCGGCGCGATGGGCGGCAAGCTGTACGTCGCCGGCGGGACGAGCCACTCGTTCGCCCAGACGCTGGCGCCGCACGTCGAGAACCTGTCCTATGACCCGGCGGCCGACACCTGGACGGCTCACGCGACGATGCCGGACGCGCGCGCGCTGGTCGGCTCGGCGGTGCTGGACGGAAAACTGTACGTCGTGGACGGCCAGTGCTCGACGGGGTCGATCCACGGCACCTTCGTCTACGACCCCTCCGCCGATTCCTGGGCCGCGGGCCCGACGACGAACGACTCGCGCTACACGCCGGCGATCGCCGGCGGGGATGGGACGCTGTTCGTGGCGGCGACGCTGAACGCCAACGTGATCTCGAGCTCGTTCGAGTTCGTGACGCCCGCGGGCGGCGTGTCGTGGTCGTCGGACGCCCCCGCGGTCGCTTCGGTGACGGCCGTCGGGCTCGCGACGGGGCTGTCCGCCGGGAACGCGCACGCCGTCGCGGCTTCCGGCGCCGTGACGGGCTCGGCGGCGCTGACGGTCTCCGGCGCCCCGGCGCTGACGGGCTCCGCGCCGGGGACGACCAGCGTCCAATGGAACTGGGCCGCGGTGGCGGGGCAGTCCGGCTTCCGCGTGCTCACCTCGACCGGCGGCGACCGCAGCGGGGCGCTCTCGGCGTCGGCGACCGGCTGGCTGGAGACGGGCCTCGCCGTGAGCACGGCGGTCACGCGCCGCCTGCTCGTCTTCGACGCGCACTCCTCCACCGCCGTCTCGGCGCTGACGACCGTGTACACGCGGGCCGCCCCGCCGACGGGCTCGGCGGGGACGCCGTTCGTGTCCTCGGCGACGCTGAGCTGGTCGCTCAACGGCAACTCCGCGGGGACGCTGGCCGCGGTCGAGCGCTCCACCGACGCCGCCGCGTTCGCCGCGGTCTACTCCTCGGCGGTCGTCGCGTTCTCCGACGGCGGACTGGCGGCCTGCACGACCTACTACTACCGCGTGCGCAACTTCAACGGCGACGGCCTGGCGACGGTGTACGACGCCACGGTCACGCTGCGCACCGGGACGGCCGCGCCGCTGCCGCCGGGCTCGCTGACGGCGCAATCCCTGGCCGGCGCCCTGGTCGCGGTGACCTGGGGCGCTTCGCCGTCGTCGTATCTGAGCGAATACCGCCTGTACATGAGCACCGGCGTGCTGACCTATGGGACGCCGTACGCGGTGCTCCCGGCCAGCGTCACCGCCTTCACCACCCCGGCCCTGAGCACCGGCGTCGTCTATCGCTTCGGCCTGCGCGCCTACTCCGCGTGCGCGGGCGCCGACGACGGGAACACGAACCTGATCGCCAGCGCCTCCCCGCTGGTCGACGCGTCGCAGGTGGTCCGCTTCCAGTACCGGACGGCGGCCTCGACCAGCGCCGCGTGGACGGACATCCCCGCCGCCGACGTCCAGCATCCGAACCCGGCCGCGGTCGCGCCGTACTTCGTCCATTGGAACGTGACCGCGCTGCCGAACGGCTCCTACGAGCTGCGCGCGGTCGCGACCGCCGTCGACGCGTCCGTCGACCCCGCGCCGCCGACCATCGTCATCGGCGTGGACGCGGTCGACCACGACGTCGACGAGACCGTCGTCGGCGGCTCCCAGAAGAAGGACGAGAAGGTCTATTCCGGCGCCTCGCGCACCGTCGGCACCGCCGACGACGCCAGCGGAGCCGTCGTCGCGGTCACCCTGCCGGCGGGCTGCGTGACGGCCTCGACGGACACGCTCACCGTGCAGGTGAACCCGACGGGCGCGCCGGCTCCGGGCAAGAGCCAGATCGCGGTCGGCCAGAACCTGCAGATCACGCTCGGCTCGGGCCAGACCGCGCTGAACACCCCCGCCACGATCACGATGCACTACGCCGACGCCGACGGCGACGGCGTGGTCGACGGCACTCCGTACCGCGTCGACGCCCTGGCGATCTACTCGTACGACGCGGCCTCGGGCGAGTGGCGCAAGGAATCGGCCAGCACGATCGACCGGGCGGCGAAGACCGTCACCGCGACGACGCCGCATTTCTCCCTGTTCGGCCTGTTCACGACGGCCGCCGCCGACCTGTCCAGCGTGCTGGTGTACCCCGTGCCGTGGGTCCCGAACGACGCCGACCCCGACAACGGCAAGCCGTTCGCGGCCGGCGACACGACCTCGGGCATCGTCTTCGACGGCGTCACCGATTCCGTCCGCGTGCAGGTGTTCTCGGCGTCCGGCTCGCTGGTCTGGGACTACTCGACTGCGGCGTCCGGCGGCCGCGTGCAGTGGGACGGCCGCAACACGAACGGCCGCGACGCGGCGTCCGGCGGCTACGTCGTCGTCATCACCGACCGCGACAGGCGCACGCGGATCGTCCGCAAGATCGCCATCATCCGATGAAGAGACTCGGCCTCCTCGCCGTGCTCCTCGTCCTGGCCTCCGGGGCCGCCGCGTCCGGGACCCAGGGCGCGACCGCGTTCGACTCCCTCTCCCTGGACGCGGCGCCGCGGGCGGCGGCGATGGGCGGCGCCTACGCGGCCGCGGGCGACGACGCCGACGCGATGCTCTACAATCCGGCCGCTCTGGCCTTCTTGAGCGCCAGCCAGGTCTCGATGGCGCACGCCGACCTGGACAACGGCCTGACGCAGGACTATCTCGGCCTGGCTCTGCAGGGCGAGGCCGACGAGCGCCTGGAGGGCGGCGGACGGCTGCTTCCCGCGGGCCACGGCGCGGGCGTCTTCGTCGAGACCTTCGATTTCGGACGCCTCCAGCGCACGACGCTGTCGAACACCGGCGGGAGCGGGCTGGGCACTTTCGGAGTCCGCGACTGGGCCGCCGGCGCCTCCTACGCGCTGCGCGCGCGCGAATGGCTCGGCGTGGGCGCGACCGTGAAGTACCTCCGCGAGAACATCGACCGCACCGTCGCGCAGACCGAGGCCGTGGACGTGGGCGCGCGCGCGGCACTGGAGAAGGCCGTGGGCACGCCGGTGTTCCTGGGCGCCGCCCTTCAGAACCTCGGACCCGACCCGCGCTTCGGCGTGCTGCGCCAGCCGCTGCCGACGACGCTGCGTCTGGGCTTCGCGTGGCAGCCGACCCCGGAGTACGAGGTCTCGATGGACGGCGTCGAGGTCCGCGGCGGCGGTTTCAGCACGCGCCTGGGCGGCGAGTGGTACGCGGCCAAAAGCGTGGCCCTGCGCCTGGGCTGGAACGGCCAGAACGACGCGGGACCGGGCGTGACGGCCGGCGTCGGCATCGTCCTCAAGGCCGTGCGCGTGGACTACGCGTTCGTGCCCTACGGGGACGCCGGCAACGCCCACCGCATCGGGGCGACGGTCCGCTGGTGAGCCCCGCCGGCGCGCGCGTCCGCGTCCACCCCGGCGACGGGCCGACGCTCGTCTATCTGCCGGGCCTGCACGGCGACTGGGGTCTCATCGGCGCGTTCCGCCGCGCCCTGGGGACGCGCGTGCGCTTCGTGGAGGTCGCCTATCCGGAGCGGCCGCACTCCCTCGCCGAGCTGACCGTCGCGGTCGAGCACGTGCTCGCGGCCGAGGGCGTGCGCTCCGGCTGGCTCCTGATGCATTCGCCGCGGGGCGCACGGCCGAGCAGTGGAAGGCGGCCGCCTGGAGGGTGCGGATCGTCGCCGAGAACGACCCGCGCGACGCCGCGCGCGCGACGAAGGTGCCGGTGTGGTACCTGGGCGGCGCGGTGGACCTACTGGTCCCGTGGCCGTGGGTGGTGCGCTGGCTGGAGCGCGAGTGCCCGGGCTACAAGGGGAGGCGCATCATCGCCTCGGCCGACCACAACGTGCTGGGGACGGCGCCGAAGGCGTCCGCGGACGCCGTGCTGGGCTGGCTCGGCGCCTAGACGACCATCGCCAGGAAGGCGTTGAAGCGGCGCGCGAACTCGGCGACCAGGCCGTGGACTTGGAGGGGCTCGGCGTAGACGGCGACGGGGCGCGACATGTCCACCGGCGCGATCGGGATGGTGAAGCAGAAGGTCGCGCCGCAGCCGGCCCACGACTCGGCCCAGATGCGGCCGCCGTGCAGCTCGACCATCGCGCGCGCCAGCGTCAGCCCCAGGCCGGTGCCGTCGGCCTTGCGCTCGACCGAGCCGGCCGCCTGCTCGAACAGGCCGAACACCTTCTCCAGCTGGTCGGACGCGATGCCCTTGCCGGTGTCCTTCACGCGGAACAGCAGGGTCCCCGCGTGCTCGTAGCGGCCCTCGGACACGGTCACGGTGACGGTGCCGCGCGCCGGGGTGTACTTGATGGCGTTGGAGAGCAGGTTGATCAGGACCTGGACGACGCGGCGGTCCTCGGCGGCGACGCGGGGCAGGAGCGGGCTCACGTCCTTGACCATCCGGACGCCCTTGGCGGTCGCGGCGGCGGTCATCGCGTCGACCGCGTCGTCGATCAGCGCGCGGGCGTCGCAGGCCTCCTTCACGACCGCCATCTTGCCGGCGGCGATCTTGGAGTAGTCCATGATGTCGTTGACCAGCCCCTCCAGGCGCTGGGTGTTGCGGATGGCCAGCGAGAGCATCTGCTTCTCGTCGCCGTCCAGCTTGGCGGCGACCTGCTCGGACAGGACCTCCAGGCCCAGGCGGATCGAGGTGACCGGGGCGCGCAGCTCGTGCGCGAGATAGGCGGCCTGGACCTGGCGGGTCGTGCGGCGGGTCGCGGGGCGGACCGGAACCGGCTGGGACGCGGGAACCGCGGCCGGGGCTTTCGCCTCGGGCTCGCGGATGACCAGGTCCTCCCACGTCGGCTGCTGCATGGTGTCCATACCTGCCCGGATTATGAGCCGGGGGTGTTACAACCCTATTACGCCGCGGAGCGGCCGGAGTTTACACCCATTCCTCGTCGGGCGCCAGGGGCCCCGGCCCCCTGTCCGGACGAGGTCCCCCGGCCCATGCGGCGGGGCCCGGGCGGAGTCAGACTCGGAGGACGAAGGGAACTTTTCGACCCCCCACATCGTATACACAGGGCCCATGCTGGACATCAGCGCGCTGGAGAGGTTCGTGGACGAGTACGGCGACCATGCCTACTCGTTCGCCCTGGGCCTGACCGGCAACGAGGCGGACGCCCGGGAGCTGGTCCAGGACGCCTTCGTGAAGATCTTCGACAAGGCCGCGCGGTACGACCCGGCGCAGTCCCTGGAGAGCTGGTTCTTGACGGTGATGAAGCACATCCATTTCGACTCCCGGCGGCGGGCCGAGCGGCGCCTGGGCGTCTCGCTGGACGCGCCGCTGGGCGAGAGCGGGCTGACGGTCGCCGACACGGTCGCCGACGCGGCCGAGGAGGCGGTCCTCACGCGCCTGGAGCGCGCGGAGGACGGCGCGCGGGTGCGGCGGGCGCTGGCGGCCCTGACGCCCGACTCGCGGGCGGTCCTGCTGCTGGTGGACGTGGACGGGATGTCGTACGAGGACGCGGGCCGGGCGCTGGGCGTGCCGCTGAACACGGTCCGCTCCCGGATCGTGCGGGCGCGGGGCTTCCTGCGCGAACGTCTGGCGGAGATGGAGGTGGCGGCATGAACGCGGACGACGTGAGGATGTCGGAGTACCTCGACGGGCGGCTGACGCCCGGCGCGGCGGCGGCGTTCGAGCGGCGGCTGGCGGGGTCGCCCGCGCTGGCCCGCCGCGTCCGCCTGGCGCGTCTGGCGCGCGAGGCCCTGCGCTCCACGGCCGCGGCCATGCCGGCCGACCTCAAGGCGTCCTTGAAGGCCGAGGCGCGGCGCCGCGCGGCCGCGGCGGCCGGGCCGCGCTGGGTGGACCGTCTGCGCGAGGCGCTCGCGGTCTCGCCGTGGGCGTGCGGGGCCGGCGCGGCGTTCGCCGCCGCGGCCCTTCTGGTGGGCGTGCGCCTGGCGACGGCCCCGCGCGAGGACGCCGCCGGCGTCGCGCGCCGGGACGCGCCTCCGGCCGCCGGGGCCGCCGAGCGCGCGCGGCTTTCCGCCGACCTGTGGTCCGACGACGACGGGAGCGACCGTGACGATTGAGCGGCTCCTCGCCGTCCTGCTCCTGCTCGCCGCTCCCGCGCGCGCGGCGCGGCGGCCCGTCCCTCCGGCCGAGGCGCTCCTGCGCGCGGCCGTGAGCGCGCCGTCCGCGGCGCGGAGCACGCGCGTGCGCGTGCAGGCCTTCGACGCCTCCGGGCGGGCGAAGGCGCAGTACCGCGTCGAGACCGTCCGCCCGGACGGGTCGCGGCGCGTGGAAGGCGGGTCCAAGAAGGGCGGGGCCGCGGCGCTCTCGATCGTCTCCGACGGGAAGGCCCGTCTGACGGCGTGGCCGAAGGCCGGGCGCGCGTGGTCGGGCCCGGCGCCCGCGCCGGACGCGGACGGCGAGCGGACGCGGCTCTCCTCCTTGTACGACCTCTCGGTCTCCACCGGCGGCCGCGTCGCGGGCAAGGCGGTCTGGCGTCTCGATATGCGCTCCAAGGCCGACGGCCGCGTGCGCCGCTCGTTGTGGCTGGCCAAGACCGGCGGGGCCCTCCTGCGCCGCGAGGACTACCGCCCCGACGGCAGCCTGCTGCGCCGCGAGCGCGTCACGCGCCTGCTGCCTCCGGCGGACGCGGACTTCTCCCCCGTCCCGCCGGCCGGCGCGAAGGCCGCGGTCTTGCCGGCCTGGGTCCCGGACGGATTCGCGCTGGAGTCGCGGGACGCCCGCGGCGCCGTCCTCACCGACGGCCTGCGGACGGTCGCGTTCGTCCGCGGAGCCGCGGCGCCGTCCGGGCGGCCTTACGCGGAGGTCCGCCTGCGCTCCGGCCTCGGCCGCCTCTACGCGGGGGCGGACGGGGTGCGTCTGGTCTGGAGCGGCGGCTCGCTCGCGGGCGACGTGCCCGAGGCGGACCTGGCGCGGATGGCCGACGCGCTGGAGGCCGCGCGATGACCCCCGCCGCCGAGCGCCCGCGCGAGAAGCTCGCGCGCCGAGGCGTCGAGGCGCTGAGCGACGCGGAGCTGGTCGCCCTGCTCCTGCGCACCGGCGCGTCCGGGCGCTCGGCGCTGGAGCTGGCCGAGGGCCTCCTGCGCGACCTGCCCGAGGGCGCGGGCGCCGGCTTCGAGCGCCTGCGCCGCGCCCGGGTGGCGGCCGGCCTGGTGCCCGCGTCCGTGCGCGGCGCGCGCAAGGAGCACTTCGTGATCCTGTGCCTGAACGCGCGCCGTCAGCTCGCGCACTGCGAGACGGTCAGCGTGGGCACGCTCTCGGCCAGCCTCGTCCACCCACGCGAGGTGTTCTCCCCCGCCATCGCCCACGCCGCCGCCGCCGTCGTCGCCGTCCACAACCATCCCTCCGGCGACCCCACGCCCTCGGCCGAGGACCGCGAGGTCACGCGGCGCCTGAGCCGCGCCGGCGAGCTCCTCGGCATCCCGCTGGCCGACCACGTCGTCGTCAGCGAGACCGGCTTCTTCAGCTTTCGCGAACACGGACTGCTATAATCGGCGCGTGACCCGGCGCCTCTCCGCCGTCGCGGCCGTCCTGCTCGCCGCCTTCGCGCTGTCGGCCTGCGACACCTACCATTTCATCCTCGGCACCTGGCAGGACGACACGCGCAAGCCGGTGCAGGCGCTGAAGCACTACGAGGCCTTCCTGGACGCGCGCCCCAAGGACCCGCGCGCCTGCCAGGTGCGACTGCGCGC
>JACQBB010000025.1 GCA_016194625.1 Elusimicrobiota bacterium
CGAGGCCGCGCTGATAAAGCTCGACGCCGCGGCGAAGCTGGGCGTGACGTTCGACGGCGGGCGCCTGGCGCCTGCCGCGTCGCTCGTGGTGAGCCAGTCCTGGCTCGCCAAGTCGAAGGCCAAGGGCCGCAAGTAGTGCTGCGCCGCCTCGTCCCCTACCTCGCCTACGCGTACGTGACGCTGGTCGGCTGGACGAACCGCACGACCGTCGTGCGCGGCGAGGTCCGCGAGCGGCTGTGGGGCGAAGGGCGCCGCTTCATCTACGCTTTCTGGCACCAGCGCCAGGTCTATTTCACCTGGACCCATCGGGGCGTCCATTCCGCCGTCCTCGTCTCGAAGTCGAAGGACGGCGAGATGATCGCCGAGACGATGCGCCTGTCGCGCATCAAGGCCGTGCGCGGCTCCTCGTCGCGCGGCGGCGTCGCGGCCGCGCGCGAGATGGTCGAGATCCTGCGCTCCGGCTGGGACGTGGGCATCACGCCGGACGGGCCGAAAGGGCCCGCGCGCGAGGTCAAGGACGGCGCTCTGCGCGTCGCGCAGATGTCGGGCGCGCCGATCGTGCCGATCGCCAACGCCAACTCCCGCCGCGTGGAGATCCGCAAAGCCTGGGACCGCTTCCACGTCCCCCTCCCGTTCGGCCGCTCGGTCGTCGTGTACGGCGAGCCCGTCTTCGTCGGTCCGGACGACGACCTGGAGGCGAAGGCCGCCGAGGTGAAGGCCGCGATGGACGCGGTCACCGCGGAGGCCGACCGGCTCGTCGCATGAGCTTCGTCCTCCTCGCGCTGGAGACGCTGCTCGCACCGTTCGCCGCGCTCGGCGTCGTCCTCTCCTTCCTGTTCTCTCGCCGGCGCGGCGTGCTCGCGGGGCTGGCCGCCGAGCTCCCGGAGCGCCTGGGCGGGCTCTCGGACGAAGGACGGCTCCAGCTGATGGGCCGCGAGGTGTGGTGGTTCCACGCCGCCTCCGCGGGCGAGGTCGGCGGCCTGGCCCCGGTGTTCGACGCGCTGTGGGCGCGGCCGTCCCCGCCGGCCGTGCTGGTGACGACCGCGACCGTCGCCGGCCGCGACGCGGCGCGCAAGAACCCGAAGATCGCCTGGGCCCAGCTCGCGCCGCTCGACGCGTGGCCGTGCGTGGCCTGGTTCCTCTCCGAGACGAGGCCCTCGCGCCTGATCGTCACCGAGACCGAGCTGTGGCCGTCCACGCTGGTGCTGGCCGCGCGCGCGGGCCTGCGCCCCGCGCTGATCAACGCGCGCTTGACCGAGCGCAGCCTGCCGCGCTACCGCGCCGCGTCCTTCCTCCTGCGCCCCGCCTTCGACGCGCTCTCAACGGTGCTCGCGCAGAGCGAGCCCGACGCCCAGCGCTTCCGCTCGCTGGGCATCCCGGCCGCGCGGGTGTCGGCGGCGGGCAACACGAAGTACGACCGCGAGCCGTCGCGCCCCGACGCCGCGGCCGCCGAGAAGGCGGTCTCCGTCCTGGGCTGGGAGCTGGCGCCGCTGTTCGTCGCGGGCAGCACGCACCCGGTCGAGGAGGACGCGGTGCTCGACGCGTTCGAGGCGGCGGCGAAGGCGCGGCCCGGCCTGCGCCTGGTCCTGGCCCCGCGCCACGTCGAGCGCGCCGCGCAGGCCGTCGCCTCCGTCGCGGAGCGCGGCCTGGCGGTCGCGCGCTGGTCGGCGCTGGACGCGGCGCCGAAGGACGCGGCGGTGCTCGTCCTCGACGCGATGGGCGCGTTGGGCGCGTTCTGGCCGCGCGCGCTGGCCGCGTTCGTCGGCGGGACCTTGGTCCCGGTCGGCGGCCACAACCTGCTCGAGCCCGCTCAGGCGGGCGTCCCGGTCCTGTTCGGCCCCCACACGCGGCACATCGAGCATCCCGCGCGCCTGCTCGAGGACGGCGGAGGCGCGCGCGTGGCCGACGGCGCCGCGCTGGCCGCCGCGCTGACCGGGCTGGTCTGCGACCCGCCGCGCGCGCGCGGCGTCGGCGCGAAGGCCAAGGAGCTCTCGTCGCGCCTGCGCGGCGCGACGGCCCGTTCGCTGGCCGCTCTGGAGAAGGCTCCGTGACGCCGGCTCGCGTCCGCGGCGCGAGCCTCGGTCCGCGGGCCCGGGCCGCCGCGCTGGCCGCCGCGACCGCGCTGGTCTTCTCCCCCGTCCTGCGCAACGGCTTCGTCGACTACGACGACCCGGCCAACATCCTGCACAACCCCTGGCTCGGCCGCTTCGACCCGGCCGGGCTGGCCTGGCCGTTCGCGGCGACGCTCGGCGGCCACTTCCAGCCGCTGGCCTGGCTGAGCCTGTCGCTCGACAAGGCGCTGTGGGGCCTGGACCCGCGCGGCTTCCACCTGACGGCGATTCTGATCCACGCGGCCGCCGCCGCGGTCCTGTTCCTGTTCCTGCGCGGGCTCCTCGGCGGCGACGACGCGGCCGACCTTCCGGCGGGGGCCGCCGCCGCGCTGTACGCGTGGCACCCGCTGCGCGTCGAGTCGGTCGCCTGGGCCACGGAGCGCCGCGACCTGCTGTGCGCGCTCTTCCTCGCCCTCGCCGCGGAGGCGTACCGGCGCGCGGTCGCGCGGAACGCGCGCGAGCCGCGCCTGGACGCCGTCCTGCTCGCCTTCGCCGCGGCGATGTCCTCGAAGGCGATCGCGGCGGCGCTCCCTCCGCTGCTGGTCCTGCTCGACCTGACGGTCCTGCGCCGGCCGGTGACCCTGAAGCGCGCGCTCGTCGAGAAGGCGCCGCTCGCCGTCGTCGCGGCGGCGGGCGTCGGCCTCACCCTGCGCGCGCAGGGCCTCAGCGGCGCGGCGTCGCCCCCGTGGGTGTCCGCCTTCGGCGACCGGCTGCTCGTCTTCGCGTGGACGCCGGGCTGGACGGTCTGGAAGACCCTGCTCCCGACGGGCCTGGCGCCGTACCTCTCGCCCGACTTCGCCGCGCGCTCCGGGCTCCTGCTCCCCGTCGCCGGGCTCACGGCGGCGCTGTGGGGCGCCCTGGCCTGGGCCGCGCTCTCCCGGCGCGCGGGACCCGCCGCCCTGTTCGCCGGCTTCCTGCTGGCGCTCTCCCCCGCCCTCGGCCTGTTCCGCACCGGCACCCAGCTGTGCGCCGACCGCTTCACGCTGCTCCCGGCGGCCGTCCTCTCGGTCGGCGCCGCCTTCGTCCTGCGTCGCGGCGGCCGGCGCTGGTCCTTCGCGGCGCTAGGCTTGGCCGGGCTGTTCGCCGCCGCCGCGGCCGCTCAGCTCCCGGTGTGGCGCGACGCGGTCTCGTTCTGGTCGCGGGCGATGGCCGTGGACCCCGGTCCCGTCGCGATGACCAGCGCGGTCGCCGCGCTCGACGCCGCCGGCCGCGCTCCGGAGGCCGCCGCCCTGCGCGCGCGCGTGCGCGCCGAGCACCCCGACAGCTCCGCGGCGCTGGCCTACGCCGCCGAGGACGCCGCGGCGAAGGGCGACTGGCGCGCGGCCGAGCCGTTGGTCGCCCGCGCGGTCGCCGCCGACCCCTACGCGCCCGCCCTGCGGATCGGCCATGGCGTCATCCTGTACCGCCTCGACCGCGTCCCCGAGGCTCTGGCGGAGTTCGTCGCGGCGACCGAGCGCGGCCCCGAGAACGCCGCCGCCTGGCACCTGCGCGCCGCCGCGCTGGCGCGCCTGGGCCGACTGGGCGAGGCGGAGGACGCCGTCCGCCGGGCCCTCGCGCTGGACGGGGACCGGGCGGACTCCCGCGACCTCCTGGAGCGCCTGGTCCGGGCCCGGGCGGCCGCCGCGAAATGATAAAATGGGCCGTTGGCCCATAAGATCCTCGTCGTCCGCCTGTCGTCCCTCGGCGACGTCGTCCTCACCGGCCCGGTCTACAAGAGCCTGAAGGCTCATTGGCCGGACGCGAAGGTCAGCGTCCTGGTCAAGCCGCAGTTCGCGGCCGTCCTGGAAGGACATCCCGGGGTGGACGAGGTCATCCGCTGGCGCGGCCTGGGCGACGCCCTGGGGCGCATCCGGGCCGGCGGGTTCACGCACCTGCTCGACCTGCACGGGACCCTGCGCTCGCGCCTGATCGCGGCGCTGTCGGGAGTGCCGCACCGGGCCGCCTACCGCAAGGACGCGCTCGCGCGGCGGCTGTTCGTGGCCTTCGGGCTGCCCTCGCCGTCTTTGCAGCGCCACACGGTGGACCGCTATCTGGAAGCGCTTTCGGCGTGGGGCGTCCCTTCCGCCGGCGAGCCGGCGCTGTCCCCCGCCGACTGGGGCGGGCGCGGCGACGCGCGCGGCGCGCGCAAGGCCGTCGTCCTGCAGACCTCGTTCCTCGGCGACTCGTTGCTCACGTTGCCGCTGCTGCGCCGGCTCAAGGAGAGCCTGCCCGGGGCGTCGCTGGCCGTGGTGACCTTGCCCAAGCACGCCGAGGTGTTCCGCGGCTGCGAGTGGGTCGACGAGGTCATCCTCGACGACAAGCGCGGCGCGCACGGCGGCGTCCTGGGCCCGTGGCGGATCGCCGCCGAGCTGAAGTCCCGCGGCTTCGACCTGGCCGTCATCCCGCACCGCTCGTTCCGCTCCGCGCTCGTCGCGTATCTCGCGGGCGTCCCCCGCCGCGTCGGCTTCGCGGCCAGCGCGGGCCGTTTCCTTCTGACGGACGCCGTGCCGTTCGCCTGGCTCACGCACGACCTGGAAAGGAACCTCGCGCTGGCGAGCGCCGTCGGCGGCGACGCCGCCCCCTCGGCCGGCGAGGCGCGCTACGTGGCCCACTCGGCCCCGACGCCGGCGCTCGCCAAGGCGCTGGCCGCGGCCGGCGTGCCGGAGGGCGCGCGCCTGGCGGGCATCCATCCCGGAGCGGCCTGGGAGACCAAGCGCTGGCTGCCCGAGCGCTACGCGGAGCTGTGCCGCCGACTGCAGGCCGACGGACTGACGCCGGTGCTCGTCGGCGGGCCCGCCGACGCCGCGCTCGGCGCGGCGATCGCGAAGGCCTCCGGCGCGCGCGACCTGACCGGCAAGACCGACCTCGCCGACCTCAAGGCTCTCATGGGCCGCCTGTCGCTCTTCGTGACCAACGATTCCGGTCCCATGCACCTGGCCGCCGCGGCCGGCGTCCCCGTCGTGGCCGCGTTCGGCGCGACCACGCGCGAGCTGGGCTTCTTCCCGTACGGCGCCGGCCACCGCGTCGTCGAGGCGGAGCTGGCCTGCCGGCCGTGCGGCCTCCATGGAGCCAAGTCCTGTCCCGAGGGCCATTTCCTCTGCATGCGCCTGCTCACGACCGAGCAGGTCCACGCGGCGTGCCGGGACGCGCTCGCGGCGGCGAAGGCGGCCGCGTGAACATACTCCATCTCGAGGACGAGCCCTGGGACTCGGGGATCGCGCACTACGCGACGACGCTGGCCGCCGAGCAGGCGCGCCTGGGCGCGAAGGTCGCCTTCTGGGGCCGCCGCGGCTCGCCGGTGCTCGCCCAGGCCGAGGCCGCGGGCCTGACGACGCGCGGCTACGAGGCGGGGCTCGGCTGCCTGCCCGAGCTGTCGGCTCTGCGCCGCGAGGCCGCCGCGTTCGGCGCCCAGGTCCTGAACGCGCACACCGGCTCATCCCACGCGCTCGCGCTGATCCTGGCCCCGCGCGGGGCCGCCGTCGTGCGCACTCGCGGCGACGCCCGCCCCGCCAAGGCGAACCCGCTGACGCGCTGGGCCTCGGAGCGCACCGCGGCGTTCATCGCCGCCAACTCGTCGCTCAAGGCCTCCCTCGAGGAGTCGTTCCCCGGCGCGCGCGTGACGCTGATCCCGCAGGGCATCGCCGGCCCCGCCGCCGCCTTCCCCCTGCCGGCCGGCCCGGTCGTCGGCGTGCTCGGCCGCCTCGACCCGGTGAAGGGCCACGGGACGGTGCTGGACGCCGCCCAGATCCTCAAGCCGCTCGTCCCCGGCCTGCGCGTGCTGTGCGCCGGCGAGGGCCGCCTGCTCGACCGTCTGCGCTGGCAGCTCAAACCCCAGAGCCTCGACACGACGGTCTCCTTCCTGGGCCGCGTGCCCGACGCGTGGGGCTTCGTCGCGTCCTGCCGCGTCGGCGTCGTCGCGTCCACGGGCTCGGAGGCGGTGAGCCGCGCCGCGCTCGAATGGACGGCGGCGGGGCGTCCGCTGGTGGCCACGAAGGTCGGCGGCCTGCCCGACCTGGTGGAGGACGGCGTCACCGGCCTGCTCGTCCCCCCCGGCGAACCGTCGGCCCTGGCCGACGCGCTGCGCGCGCTGCTGTCCGACCCCGCGCGCGCCGAGGCGATGGGGCGCGCCGCGCGCGCCCGCTGGGAGAAGCGTTACTCGCTCGCCCCGTTCCTCGCGGCGACGAAGACGGTCTACGATGAGGCGATCCACTCTCTATCATCTCGACGGTGAGCGGGGCTTGCGCGGCGGGGAGCGCCAGCTCCTGTACCTCGCGGCGGCCCTGCGCGCCCGCGGCCGCCGCAACGTCGTCTATTGCCGCCCCGGCGAGGAGCTGGAGGCCGAGGCGAAGCGCCAGGGCTTCGAAGTCCGTCCGCTGTCGTTGTTCGGCCTGCTGAAGGACGCCAGACGCGAAGGCGCGGTCGTCCACGCTCATACCGGTAGGACGGCGGGCTTTGCAGTGTGGGCCAAGATCGCCGGAGTGCCTTTCGTCGCTCACCGCCGCGTGGATTTCGCCGTTGGTTTCGTCGCGTCCCGCTGGAAATACGGTCTGGCCGGAAAAGTCGTCGCCGTGTCCAAGGCCATCGCCGACATCCTCAAGGCTTCCGGCCTGCCGGAGACGATGACCGCGGTCATCCCCGACGGCCTTCCGGTCACGGCGGAGGAGTGCGCCTGGGCGCAGACGGACTCGACGAAGTATCGACCAGCGAACCCCGCCGAGAAGACGGAGTATCGCCGCCTCTTGGCGGACGAGTTCGGCCTCGACCCGAAGGCGTTCTATATCGGCAACCTCGCCGCCCTCGTCCCCCACAAGGACCACGACACCTTGCTCGCCGCCGCCGTCATCGTCCTGCTGAAGCGGCCTCAGGCCCGGTTCCTCATCGCCGGCCGCGGCCCGGAGGAGGTGCGCCTGCTCGCCTCCATCAAGCGCATGGGTCTGCTCGGCAAGGTCGTCCTACTCGGCCACCGGCCGGACCCGCTGCCGGTCCTCAAATCCCTCGACGCCTACGTCCAGTCCTCGTGGGGCGAGGGCATGGGCTCGGTGCTGATCGAGGCCGCCGCCTGCGGCGTGCCGATCGCCGCGACGAGCGCCGGCGGCATCCCCGAGGTCGTGGAGAGCGGCGTCACCGGCCAGCTCGTGCGCCCGCGCGACCCCGAGGCGCTGGCCGGCGCCCTCATCGAGCTGATCGACGACCGCGCGCGCGCCGAGCGCCTGGCCGCCGAGGGCCTGAAGCGCCTGCCGCGCTTCGGCCTGACGCGCATGGCCGCCGACATGGAGAGGATCTATGACGCGCTCTGACTTATCCACCGGAAAATCGCGCGATTTTTCTGTGGATAAACCGTCGCTCAGCGCCATACTCATCGCCAAGGACGAGGAGCGCGACCTCCCCGGCTGCCTGGAGTCGCTCAAAGGTCTGGTCACCGAGACCGTCGTCGTCGTGTCCGACGACACGACCGACCGCACCGCCGCGCTGGCCGAAGCCGCGGGCGCGAAGGTCCTGCGCCGGAAGTTCGACGACTACGCGCGCCAGCGCCAGGCCAGCCTCGACGCCGCGAGCGGCGAGTGGTGCCTGTGGATCGACCCGGACGAGCGGATGACGCCGTCCTTGGCCGCCGAGATCCGCTCGGCCCTGTCGGGCTCTCCGGTCCCGTCGGCGTTCGACATCCCCTTCGAGGTGCGCTTCCTCGGCCGCACTCTCCGCTGGGGAGGATTGGGTTCGGAGTCGCACATCCGTCTGTTCCGTCGCTCCAAGTGCCGTTTCGTCGGCGGCGCCCTGCATGAAGGCCTGGAGATCGACGGCCCCGTCGGCGCGCTGGCCGGCAGGATCACCCACGAGCCCTACCGCGACATCCCCGACTACCTCTCCAAGCTCGACCGCTACACCACGCTCGCGGCCGAGAAGCGCTACGACGCCGGCGCCCGCTTCCGGCCGTGGCGGCACCTGATCCTGCCCTGGGAGTTCTTCGCGCGGGCGGTGCTGAAGCTGGGCGTCCTCGACGGGTATCCGGGCCTGGTGTGGGCCGGACTGGCCGCCTTCCACAGCTGGCTGAAATATGCCAAATTGAGGCAGATGGAGAGAGAGCGACCCTCATGATCGCCGCCCTCGCCGCCGTCGGGGCCGCGGCCGCCGCGGGCGCCAGCGCGCGCTGGAACTGGTGGCGCCCCGCCGTGACCGGCGGGATGCCCGCGCTGATGTACCACAAGATCGGCGAGGCCCCCGCCGGGTCGGAACTGAAGAAGCTGTGGGTCGCCCCGGACGACTTCCGCGCCCAGCTCGCCTACCTGGCCGAGAACGGCTATACCTCCGTCACCTTCTCCGATTGGCGCGACGCCGAGAAAGGCGTGAAGCCCCTGCCCGAGAAGCCGGTCCTGATCACCTTCGACGACGGCTACCGCAACAACTACGACGCCGCCTTCCCCCTCCTGCGCGAGGCCGGCATGAAGGCCTGCGTGTTCCTGGTCTACGAGACCATGGACGGCCACAACGCCTGGCACGACCCGTCCACGGAGCCGTGGCTGAAGATGCTCTCCTGGAAGCAGATCGACGAGATGCAGGCCTCGGGCGTCTTCGAGTTCGGCTCGCACACGATGCGCCACCGCGACCTGCGCAAGCTTTCGGTCGAGGAAGCGTCTTGGGAAGCCGCGGAGAGCAAGAAGCGCCTCGAGGACAAGCTCGGCCGCGAGTGCATCGGCTTCGCCTACCCGTACGGCTCCGGCGCCTACGACCCCGCGGTGCGCGCGGCCGTGCGCGCGGCCGGCTACCGCTACGACTTCGGGATCAAGCAGGGGATCTCCCCGGCGGCCTGGGACCCCGAGAGCGGTCCGCTCAAGCGCCTGCTCGTGCGCGGCGACGACACGATGTACGACTTCCACCTGAACATGACGCGCGGCAAGGCGCGCTTCTGATGCCTCCCGAAGCCCCCCGGTCGATCCTCGTCGTGCAACTGCGGCGCCTGGGCGACGTGATCCTGACCACTCCCGCGCTCGCCGCGCTCAAGAAGAAGTACCCGGCCGCCAAGCTCGACTTCCTGGTCGAGAAGCCGGGCGCCGAGGCGGTCGCCGGCAACCCCGACATCGACGAGGTCCTGGTGTACGACGCCGCGGGAGCGCTCGACGCCGTGCGCTGGGCGCTGAAGGTGCGCGCGCGCCGCTACGACTGGGTGATCGACTTCCTGGCCAACCCGCGCACCGCGTTGCTGACCGCGCTGTCGGGCGCGAAGGTGAAGGCCGGCCCCGCGCACGTGCGCCGCGCCTGGGCGTACGACCACAAGATGGTCCAGTCGCCGAAGGCCGTCTACGCCGCGCTCGAGAAGGTGCGCTGGCTCAAGGACCTGGGCGTGGCGCCCGAGGACGCGCCGGCGCTGCCGCGCCTGTACGTCGCCGAGCGGCCGGCGCGCGTCGAGAACGTCGTCGGCCTGGTCCCCCCGTCGCGCCAGGTCACGCGCCGCTGGCCCGCGGAGTCGTTCGCGCGCCTGGGCCGCCTGCTGCGCGACAGGCACGGCTGCCGCCTCAAGGTGTTCTGGGGCCCCGGCGAGAAGGCCCTCGCCGAAGAGGTCGCGCGCGGCATCGGCGACGGCGCGACCGTCATCCCGGAGACGCGCACCATCGCCGAGCTCGGCCGCGAGCTGGCCGGGTGCCGCGTGGTCGTGACCAACTGCAACGGCCCCAAGCACGTCGCGCTCGCGCTCGGCGTGCCCACCGTGACCATCCACGGCTCGTCGGACCCGGCGTCGTGGACGCCGGAGCACCCGGACCACCTCTTCGTGCGCCTGGAGGAGCTGTCCTGCATCGGGTGCCGCTCCAACGAGTGCCCGTACAAGCTCGAGTGCATGACCCAGCTCCCGCCGGAGCGCGTGCTCCCGGCGGTCGAGCGGCTGCTGCTGCGCGCGGAGGCCCGCGCGTGACCAGCTGGACCAAGCGCCGCGCGCGCCTCAAGGAGCACCTGCCCGGGAAGTCCCTGCTCGGCGCCGCGTCGGTGGC
>JACQBB010000026.1 GCA_016194625.1 Elusimicrobiota bacterium
GGCGGCGTCGATCCGACGAAGCGGATGACGTCCCGTTGCGGCGTCTCCGTCTCTCGTTCCGCGAGCATCGCCTCGACGCGCCGCGTGCTCGCCCCCGCCGCCCGCCCCAGCAGCGCGTCGAAATCCGGCGCGCGCGCCGCCGCGTGGAGAAGGGCGAGGGCCTCGAGGTGGATCTTCCCGGCGCGGAGCATGTCGAGCGCGTCCGGATGCGCGCGGCAGGTCCGCGCCGCGCGGATGCGGCGGTAGGCGCTGCCTTCGCTCATCTTCAACCGATGGACGCAATACTCGAACAGGGAGCGGAACGTCCGGCCCGGGTGGAGGTTGCGCCGGTCGATCTCGCCGAGATGTTCGAGCAGGTCCGCTTCCGCGACGCGGCCGGCGGCCGTGAGCCGTTCGGTCCGGCGCAGGAGTTCATCGTCGCTGAGGTCCGTGATCTTCATGGTGCCGTTGCGTCGACTGTTGGCGCCAACAGTCGCTCCGAACATACGGCGAGACCCCCGGAAAAGTTCCCTCAGCGCGCGGATTCGCGCCCGACCGCGGCGCGGACCTTGGCGGCGATCTCGGCCAGGCGCTCCTTCACGCCGGGGGCGCGCCGCTCCAGCAGGGGCAGGACCTCGGCGCGCACCCAGTTGCGCGCGAACTTGGGGTCGGCGTTGGAGGCGTCCTCGCGCCAGGCCAGGCCGTGGACCTTCAGGTACGCGCGGACCTCGTCGCGCGTCAGCGGCAGCAGGGGGCGGATCAGCTCGACGCCCGGCGCGAGCGCGCGACGGACGGGGATGCCGCCCAGGCCCTCCAGGCTGGCGCCGCGCAGGAGGTGGAGCAGGACGGTCTCGGCCTGGTCGTCGAGCTGGTGGCCGGTCGCCACCGCGGCGAAGCGGCCGCGCCGGGCGCGCGCGGCGAGCAGGCGGTAGCGCTCGCGGCGGCCGGCGTCCTCCAATCCCAGGCCGCGGCGCGCGGCCACCGCCTTCACCGGCGCGCGGACGACGCGGACCGGCAGGTCCAGCTCGGCGGCGAGCGCGCGCACGCTCGCGGCGTCGCGGTCCGACTCGCGGCCGCGCAGGCCGTGGTCCACGTGGAACAGCTCGACGCGCAGGCGCTTGCGCCGCGCCATCTGCGCCAGGAAGTGCGCCAGGCACACCGAATCGGCCCCGCCGGAGACGGCCGCCAGGACCCCGGAGCCCTCCGGGAGCAGCGCGTGGCGCCGCTCGAAGGCGATCAATTTGGACCAGACGCGGGCGGCGAACTCCGTGCGGCGCATGGCGCTTAGATTGCCTGATTCCTATTGACAAATCAAGGGGCCGGGGCTACCCTAGACGAAGGAGCCTCCCATGACCCCTCGACACGCCCCGCTCCTGCTCGTCCTCCTCGCCGCGGTGCCCGCGCGCGCCGCCGCGCCCGAGGTCCCCGCCCCGATCGTCGAGGCTTTCGTCGCCGGCCGCCCCGTCCGCGCGGCCCTGGGTCCCGGAGCGGCCGTCCCGGAACCCTTGACGCCCTTGCTCGGCCAGGCCGAGGTCGTCCAGGCCGGCGGGACCGCCGAGCAGGACGAGAAGAAGTTCCGCGCGGCCGTTCTGGCCGTCGCCGACGGCTTCGGCGTCAAGGAGGACGCCAAGCGCGCGGCTCTCCTGCGTCTGTACCTGGACCGCCGGGCGTCGGGCGGGCGCGCGTCACCGCGACCAAGAACCCGTTCGGGACGCGCGATCCGGGCGCCGGCGGCCTGGGGCCGGGCGGCGCCGACGGCGGGGCGCCGCGCTCGTCCTCGCTGGTCCCCGGGACGCCGACCGGGGACGGGGTCCAGGCCCGCATCGACGAGGCGCTGAGGACGCGCGGGGTCCAGGTCCCCGAGCAGTTCAAGAAAGGCCCGGGGTCGGTCCCGGGGCTCGTGGTGGGCCGCGACGGCCAGGTCTCCACCGCGGGCGGCGACCCCGCCGCCGGCGCGAACCCCGACCTCCCGCCCTTGAAGTGGAACTCGCCGCTGCTCCGGCCCGAGAACTTCAACGTGCCGTACAAGCAGGACCCGGCGAAGCCGCAGTCGACCTCCGACATCGCGCGCATCGAGAAGACCTTCCGCGCCACGATCGCCCGCCTGGTGCGCGAAGGGCGCCGCCTGGAGGGCACCGGCAACGGCGTGATGAACAACATCTGGGTGACCTTCCGGGCCAAGGACGGCGCGCGCTGCTACGAGCAGTCCGAGGCCCTGCTGGCCGACTTGGCCAAGGAGTTCAACTCCCCGAACGGCGTGGGCGAGTTCGTCGAGCCGCGCGGGCGCTGGCACTTCAAGATGACGACCTACTTCGGCGAGGGTCACGAGGCGAACGGTCACTACTGGGTGACCGCGACCTCCCGCGAGCCCGGCGACCCGACCCTGATCCTGGACCCGTGGAAGGGCGAGATCGAGAAGGTCGCCGAGAAGAAGCCGATCGTGACCAAGGGCTACGCGTCCTACTGGTTCGGCTACGTGATGGACAAGACCGTCGGCCAGTAGGGGCCGGGCCCGCCGCGGCCGAACTTGCTAGAATCGTCCCCATGGCCGCGCTCCGCACCGCCCGCCCCGAGGACGTCCCCGCCCTGACCGCGATCTACAACGACGAGGTGCTCAACGGCACCGGCACGTTCGACACGGTCCCGAAGAGCGAAGCCGAGACGGCGGATTGGCTGAAGGCGCACGGCGGCCGCCACCCGGTGATCGTCGCCGAGGAAGGGGGGAAGGTCGTCGGCTGGGCGTCGCTGAGCGCGTGGTCGGGCCGCTGCGCGTACGCGCGCAGCGCCGAGGTCTCGGTGTACGTGGAGAAGGGCTCCCGCGGGCGCGGCCTGTCCGGCGCGCTGCTCGACGAACTGCTCGCGCGCGGGCGCGCGGCGGGCGTGGCCCAGGCGCTGGCGCGGATCACCGACGGCAACGAGGCCAGCCTGCGCCTGCACCGCCGCCGCGGCTTCGCCGACGCCGGCCTGCTCAAGCGCGTCGGCGAGAAGTTCGGCCGCGTGCTGGACGTGCGGATGCTGCAGAAATCCCTCGAGGAGGCGGCGTGAGGACCGCCGCGCTCCTCCTGCTCGCGGCGCTGTGCGCCGCGCCCGCCGCCGCGCAGGCGAACCCGAAGGCCGAGGACGCCCTGCGCGAGTCGGTGCTGCGCCTGGCCGCCGGCGACGTGGCCGGCGCGGAGGCGTCGGCGCGCGCCGCGGTGGCCGCCGCTCCGGCCGACCCCCGCGCGCTCCAGCAGCTGGCGCGCGCGGCCAACGCGTCGCTCGACTTCCCGTCGGCCGAGGACGCCGCGACGCGCGCGCTCGACGCCGCCGGCCCGACGCCGGCCCTGCTGTGCCTGCGCTCCGAGGCGCGCTCCGGCCGCGGCGACTACCAGGGCGCGCTCGAGGACGCGCAGAAGGCCGCGCGCATCAACCCGGGCTCCGGGCAGGCCGCCCTGCGCTCGGCCGTCGCCAAGGAGGGCCTGATGCGCCCTCCGGAGGAGACGCTCGCCGACTACGCGCGCGCCGCCGAGCTGGACGCGGCGCTCGTCCCGCTGCGCGACGCGGCCGTCTCGCGCCTGACGCCGCCGGTCCACCGCCGCGGCGGCCTGGGCGCCGTCGTCGCCCTGCTCGCGGTCTCGGCGCTGGTCGGCTGGGCCTGGGGCCGCGGGCGCGGCGACGCCGGCGCGCCGGCCTCGCGCCCCGCGCCGCCGCCGGTCCCGCTGTCCGGCGCGGGCCGCCTGAAGCCCAAGGAGGCCGCGCGGATGCTCGCGAAGGCCGCCGACGACGCGCTCGACCCCGACGCGACGCGCGAGCTGGCCGAGCGCCTGTACGAGCGCCTGACCGGGCGGCCGCCGTACACGGCCGAGGAGGCCCCGGTCGCGCGCCGGCTCGCCCGCTTCCCCGCGGCGTCGTCGGTCGCGGCGGGCCTGCCCGTGGGCATCGACGCGTTCTTCGCGCGCGCGCTGGACGCCGACCCCGCGCGGCGCTTCCGCACCGGCGCCGAGCTGGCGGGCGCCTTCCGCAGCCTCGTCGACCCCGCGATCGACTGACGCGCCGCGCCCGCGCCGCCGCCGCGTCCGGGATTTGATACCATCCCGTCGTGCCCGAGATCGAGAAGCTGGTCGAGGCGTTCGAGGACAAGGGCGTCGTCGAGCTGATGATCAACGACGACGGCTCCGTCTACGTCGAGCGCGAGGGGAGCAAGATGGAGGCGGTGGCCGCGCGCCCCGGACAGGCCGACGTGCTGTCCTTCGTGCGCTCCATCGTCGGGACGGTCGAGGAGTTCGGCCCCCGGCGCCCCTACGCCGACCTGGCCGCGGCCGACGGCTCGCGCGTCCACGTGATCGCGCCGCCGCTGGTGAAGGGCCTGACGGTCACGGTGCGCAAGCGCCCGCAGCGCCGCCCGACGCTCAAGGAGCTGTTCGAGGCCGGCACGCTGTCGGCCGGCGCGGCGCGCTTCCTCGACTACTGCGTCCAGCAGAAGCAGAACATACTGATCGTCGGCGGCACCAGCTCGGGCAAGACGACCTTGCTCGCCGCGCTGATGGCGCGCCTGAAGCCCGCCGAGCGCATCCTGGTCCTGGAGGACACGCCGGAGCTGACCCTGCCGCCCACGCACGCGCACGCGCTGTTCCTGCGCACGCGCCTGCGCGACTCGGCGGGCCTGTCCGACGTGACGCTGCGCGAGCTGGTCATCAACACGCTGCGCATGCGCCCGGACCGCGTCATCGTCGGCGAGACGCGCGGGCCCGAGGCCGCGGACATGCTGCAGGCGATGAACGTGGGCCAGGACGGCCTGATGACGACCCTGCACGCGAACTCGGCGCGCGAGGCGATCGCGCGCCTGGAGACGCTGGTCCTGCAGGCGGGCATCGACATGCCGTTGAAGGCGATCCGGCAGAACATCGTCAGCGCCGTGGACTTCGTCGTGTTCCTGGCGCGCCTGGCCGACGGCTCGCGCCGCGTCGTCCAGATCGCCGAGGTCACCGGCATCGAGCAGGACATCGTCTCGATGGCCGACCTGTTCGCGATGGACGTCGCGCACGGCCCGAGCGGCCTGCAGGCGCACCTGAAGGCGACGGGCACCACGCCGCGCTTCTACGACCGGCTGCGCCGCCAAGGCGTCGAGCCGCCGATGGAGTACTTCCGCAACGATTCTTGACGCTTCCCGAGGGTAATTGATACCCTCCGCCTGGAGAAACGAATGGCCAAGAAAGTCCTTTGCATCGACGACGAGCCCGAGATGCTCAGCCTGGTGAAGTACACGCTCGAGCAGGCCGGCTTCGAGGTCCACACCTGCGACAACGGGCGCACCGCCTGGGACGAGATCGCGAAGGTGAAGCCCGACGTGCTCATCCTCGACGTGATGCTCCCCGGCATCGACGGCTACTCCCTCCAGCTGAAGCTCTCGCAGGACCCCGCGACGAAGGACCTCCCCATCGTCGTCCTCACCGCGCTCGAACCCTCCCGGACCCTTTTCCAGAAGTTCCCGTCGGTGGTCGGCTTCATGACGAAGCCGTTCAAGACCGAGGAGCTCCTGAAGACCGTCCAATCCGCGGCCGAAGGCCGCGCCGGCTCCTAAGCGGAGCCCCGGAGGCCGTCCATGTCCGAAGCCCCGTCCTACGACGCGATCGTCGTCGGCGCCGGTCCCGCCGGCCTGTCCGCCGCGATCACGATGGCCCGCGCGGGCCTGAAGGTGGTCGTGCTGGAGCGCGGCGAGTACCCCGGCGCCAAGAACGTGCAGGGCGCCGTGCTGTACTCGAAGATGCTCCACGAGATCGTCCCCGAGTTCTGGAAGGGCGCCGACGCGCCCGTCGAGCGGCCGATCGTCGAGCAGAAGACCTGCATCACGACCGACGACTCGTACGTGACGGTCGGCTACAAGTCCCTCAAGTTCCTGGACGGCGTGCCCAACTGCTACTCGATCATCCGCGTCCACTTCGACCAGTGGTACGCGAAGAAGGCCGAGGAGGCCGGCGCCGAGGTGTTCTGCGGCGTGATGGTCAAGGACGTGCTGAAGGACGAGAAGGGCAAGGTCGTCGGCATCAAGACCGCGGAGGGCGACGACCTGACCGCCTCCGTGGTCATCGCGTGCGACGGCGTGAACTCGATCGTCGCGCAGAAGGCCGGCTTCATCGACGAGCTGAAGCCCTCCGAGGTCGCGCTGGGCGCCAAGGAGGTCATCGCGCTGGACCCCAAGGTCCTCGAGGACCGCTTCCAGCTCAACCCCGGCGAGGGCGCGACGATGGAGATGTTCGGCTCGGTCTCCCTGGGCATGCTCGGCTACGCGTTCCTGTACACCAACAAGGAGTCGCTCGCCCTGGGCGTCGGCTGCAAGCTGACCGACTACCAGCGCAAGGGCATCCGCCCGTCCGACCACCTGGAGGCGGTCAAGCAGCACCCGCTCGTCAAGAAGCTGATCTCCGGCGGCAAGACGCTCGAGTACTCGTCGCACCTGATCCCCGAGGGCGGCTACAAGTCCATGCCGCCGCTGGCCAAGGACGGCTTCCTGGTCGCCGGCGACGCGGCGCAGATGACGAATCCCGCCTACCGCGAGGGCTCGAACCTGGCGATGACCGCCGGCAAGCTGGCCGGCGAGACGGTCATCGAGGCCAAGGTGAAGGGCGACTTCTCCGAGGCGACGCTGTCCGCCTACAAGAGCAAGCTCGAGGCGTCCTACGTGCTCTCCGACATGGAGGACATCATGGACCTGGAGGAGCACGTCGAGGGCTCCGAGGGCTTCCTGGACTTCTACCCGAAGCTCGCCTGCGAGCTGGCGCACCTGCGCTTCTCCGCCGACGGCGTGCCCAAGCGCGAGCACCTGAAGACCGCGCTCGGCATGGTGTCCAAGCGCGGCTTCCTGCGCGTCGCCAAGGACCTGTTCCCGCTCCGGAAGGTGGCTATCTAAATGGACATCAAGATCGAGACGACCGTCGAGGCGAAGCTCGGCACGCTGGAGTGGAAGAAGGCGCCCGAGACCCACATCACCCTCAAGAAGGCCGGCGCCGACGCGCCCTGCGTCACGACCTGCAAGGACAGGCCCTGCACCACCGTCTGCCCCGCGAAGGTCTACGAGTGGGAGGCCGCGCACAACAAGGTCGTCGTCAACTACGAGAACTGCGTGGAGTGCGGCGCCTGCCGCATGCTCTGCCCGTTCGACAACATCGCCTGCGACTGGCCCGGCGGCGGCCAGGGCATCAAGTACAAGTACGGCTGACGCCGGGCCGTCAGGCTTCGAGCAGGGCGGCGACGGAGACGTCCTCGTCGAGCTCGTCCCACCGGATGCCGACGCCCTTGGCGATGAGCCGCCATTTCCGGCGCTGGGAGTCCTTGGCGTCGCGCAGGCGGGGGAACCAGGCGAGCGGCGCGGCGATACGGCGCCCGTCGGACAGGGAGACGACCATCATCCCCTTGTCGAAAGCGACGTCGGTCGCATAAGCCTTCGTCTTAGCGGCGGAAGTGCTCATCCGTCGATGTGAGCGGGTTCACGGCCTTCATTGCTGAAGAAAAAGAAGCGGCAGTTCCCGTGGCGTTCGACGGTCGGCATATTCGGCCGCCGTCGACGCCCTGACCTTCCCAGTATAACAGACCCAAGCCGGGATTCAAGGCCGAACGGCGCGACGCGGCTATGATATACGCGGATGGGTGCGGAATAGTTCCCTTCTTCGTCAAGAAAGTCGCGGACCGCCGACCAGAAAGGGGGGGCGGTTTGGTAAAATGCCCTTCGACGGTGCGAGGGACATGAACGAGCGTAAGAAGACGGGCGCCGACATCGGCAGCGACCGGCGCGGGGCGCTGGCGCTGGCGCGGGATTGGGGGGCGATCGTCCTGATCGCCTGGGCGAGCGAGCGGATCGGCGGCTGGCCGGTCTATATCGCCGCGGCGTGGCTGATCGGCGCGTTCCAGTTCGCGATCGGCGAGGCGCTCCTCCACGAGGCCTCGCACTTCCACCTGTTCCGCACGCGCGCTTGGAACGACCGTTTCGAAGCGCTGTACGCCCTCCCGTTCCTCATGACGCTGTCCCAGTTCCGCGACGAGCACCTCGCCCACCACCGCGACGCGGGCACACCCAGGGACGGCCTGCTCGCGGACTACCGCTTGATCGGCCTGTTCGAGCCGAACCCGGACATGTTCTGGCTGTGGTTCGTGAAGCCGGTGACGGGCTTCGCCGGGTACTTCTACCTGACCAAGCTGTCGCTGAAGCCGTTCCGCTGCGGAGCCAAGCTCGTCGCGTTCTGGACGGCCGTCGCCGCCGCGGCCTGGGCGCTCGGCGGACTGCGCCTGCTCGCGTTGTACTGGGTCGTGCCGCTGTTCTGGTGCCACGTCTCGTACCTGTACTGGTCCGAGGTGCAGGACCACTTCGGCACGAAGTCCGGCACGCGCACCGTCGTCGGCGCGCTCAACAACCGGCTGTTCCACAACAACGGCTACCACGCCGTCCACCACGCCCGCGCCTGGGTGCCGTTCTACCGCCTGCCCGAGGCGCACGCCGCCTTCGTGGCGGGCGACGGCGCGGACGCCGCCCGCGACCTCTCGTCGGGTTTCCTCGAGACCTACCGCCAGCTGCGCGACTCCGTCGCCGCGGCTCCCGCCGCGCCGGCTTCCGTCGACGTCCTTTCGTCCGCGGCTGGCTCCCACTGAGCCGGCCATCTGCGGGGCCGTTGATGTATAATATTCGTAATTGCTGAACCGAGTCCTCGTCGTCGACGACGAAACCCAGCAGAGACGGCTCTATCGCCGCCTGTTGGAGGCCGACGGATACGTCGTGCTCGACGCCGCCTCCGCGCGCGAGGCGCTCCGGGTCGTCGCGGGCGCGGCGTCCCGTCCCGACCTGATCCTGTGCGACGTCGCGATGCCCGGGACGGACGGCGTCGCCCTCGTCCGGGCGCTGCTCGCGGCGCCGGAGACGTCCGCCATCCCCGTGATCCTGATGACCGGGTTGTCGATCCCGAGAGGCGTCCTGGACGCCGCCTCCGAGGCGCTCGGCATCGTGCCGGTCTTCGTCAAGGGCGGGGATCCGGCCGCGTTGTTGGAGCGCGCGGCGCTCCTGATCCGCGCGAATGCTCCGCGCCGGGCGGGCGTCGTCGTCGACCCGCTCAAGAGGGTGGTCCGGGTCGGCGGTCTGCGGCTCCCGGAGCTTCCGGCGCGACGATTCCAGCTGCTGTGCGCCCTGCTGCGCGAGCCGCGCGAGATGAGCCGCGAGGAGCTCCTGGAGCGGGTCTGGGACGGCAAGGACAACCTCAACGTCGTGGACGTGACCGTGCTGCGGCTGCGCCGCGACCTGCGCGGGTACCCGTCCCTGCGGATCGAGACGATGCCCGCCGGCTACCGCCTGGTCGTCGGCGCGAGCGCCGACGCGCCCATCGCGCCCGTCTGAGCCGTTCCTTACAGTCTGAAATGGACTTGTCGTCGGGAAGGCCGTAAACTTGCAACAAGTCGGCCGACATCCCATGGATTGGTCCCTGCGCGCCCGCGTCGTCGCCGCGATGAGCCTCGGCCTCCTGCTGCTGTGCTCCGCCAGCGCGGTCTTCTACGGGCGGCTGAACCGCTTCCTGGAGACGGAGGACTCGGTCGAGCGCGCGCAGAGCACGCTCGCGGCCGCGCAAGTCCTGCTCACCGCGCTCGCGGACGTGGAGACGGCCCAGCGCGCGTTCGTCCTCACCGGAGACCGCCGCTATCGAGAGCGCCACGACGCGCGCGCCGCGGCCGTGGCGCCGGCCTTGCGGCGCCTGCGCGTCCTCGTCGACGCCGACCCGTCCCAGCGGCGCCGCGTGGACGCCTTGGAGCCGCTCGTCGCCGCCAAGCTGCGGTGGCTCGCCAGGCTCGGACGCCTGCGCGCGGAGCGGGGCTTCCCGGCGGCGCTTGAGGCGTTCCGCACCGGCGTCGGCACGTCCTACATGGACCAGATCCGGATCGTGTCCGGCGAGATCCAGGCGCAGGAGGACGCGACGCTGGCCGCGCGGCAGGCGCTCTCCCGGGACGACGCCAGGGCCACAATCGGGACGATGGGTGCGCTGATCCTCTGCGCGCTCCTGCTCAAGGTCGGATGGGCCGTCGTCATCGAGCGGGGCATGCGCCGGCGCGAAGCCGCCGAGGCTTCCTTGGTCGAGAGCGAGCGCCTCCTGTCCAGTCTGCTGGAGGCGGCCCCCGACCCCATCGTCATCGCCGACTCCGGCGGCCGCATCGTTCTGGTCAACGCGCAGGTCGAGGCGGTCTTCGGTTACGCCAAGCCGGAGATCCTCGGCCGGCCGGTGGAGACTCTCGTCCCGGAGCGATTCCGCGAGGCCCACGTCCGTCATCGCGCGGACTACGCGCGCAGTCCCGGGCGCCGCATGGGCGCCGGCCGCGAGCTGAGCGCCGTGCGCAAGGACGGCGTCGAGTTCGCCGCGGACATCACGTTGAGCCCGCTGCGGACGACGCGCGGCGACTGGGCCATCGCCATCGTGCGCGACATCACGGAGCGCAAGGCGGCTCAGGACGCCGTCCGGGCCGGCCAGGAGCGGCTCGACCAGGCCCTCGAATCGGCGCGGATGGGCGCTTGGGAACTGGACTTGCGGACCGACCGCTCCGTGCGCACCCTGCGCCACGACCAGATCTTCGGGTACGACGCCCTGCAGGCGGAGTGGGGCGTCGGACGGTTCGTCGCGGAGCACGTCGTGCCCGAACATCGGGAGCTCGTCGAGCGCGCGCTCGCGCAGGCGCGCCAGGACGGCCATTTCCGCCTGGAGTGCCGGATCGCGCGGCGCGACGGTGCCGAGCGCTGGATCCGCGCCGAGGGGCGGGTCTTCCGGGACGAGGGCGGCGAGCCGGCGCGGATGGTGGGCGTCGTGGCGGACGTGACGGACGAGAAGGAGAAGGAGGACGCTCTGCGCGCGGCCAACTCCCAGCTCGAGGCCGCCAACAAGGAACTGGAGACGTTCAGCTATTCGGTCTCGCACGACCTGCGCGCGGCGCTGCGCGCCATCGACGGCTTCAGCAAGGCCGTCATGGAGGACTGCGCCGGCAAGCTGGACGCGGAGAGCCTGGAGTCCCTCTCCCGCGTGCGCGCGGCCAGCCAGCGCATGGCCCAGCTCATCGACGACATCCTCGAGCTCTCGCGCGTCTCCCGCGTCGAGCTCCGGCGCGAGCCGGTGGACCTGAGCGCCGTGGCGGAGGGGATCGTCGCGGACCTGCGCAAGGCGGACCCGAGCCGCGCGGTCGAGGTCTCCGTGGCCGCGGGACTCGTCGCGAACGGCGATCCGCGGCTCCTGCGCCTCGTCCTGCTCAACCTCCTCGACAACGCCTGGAAGTTCACCTCGCGGTCGCCCGCCGCGCGCCTAGAGTTCTCCAGCTTCCGCGAGCCGGACGGGAGCGCCGCTTATTACGTCCGCGACAACGGGGCCGGGTTCGATCCGGCCTTCGCCGGCAAGCTGTTCGGCGTGTTCCAGCGCCTGCACGAGGCCCGAGAATACCCGGGCACCGGCGTGGGGCTCGCGACGTGCCAGCGCATCGTCCGCCGCCACGGCGGGCGCATCTGGGCAGAAGGCGCGGTGGGGCAGGGAGCGACGTTCTACTTCACCGTGTAGACGGCACGCAAGGAGGCTCGCATGACGGAGAAGAAATTCATACTCCTCGTCGAGGATAATCCGGACGACGAGGCGCTCACGCTCCGGGCCCTCAAGAAGAACAACGTCGCCAACACGATCGTCGTCGCGCGCGACGGCGCCCAGGCCCTCGAGCTCCTGGTGGGCGAGGGCGCGAAGGCGGGTCTGCCGACCGTCGTACTCTTGGACCTGAAGCTGCCCAAGGTGGACGGTCTGGAGGTCCTGCGGCGGGTGCGCGGCGACGCGCGCGCGGCGCTGGTCCCGATCGTGATCCTGACCTCGTCGCGGGAGGAGCAGGACGTGGCCTCCGGCTACAAGCTCGGCGCCAACAGCTACATCCGCAAGCCCGTGGACTTCGACCAGTTCGTCGAGGCCGTCCGCCAGCTGGGCCTGTACTGGCTGGTCCTCAACGAGCCGGCCCCGGGGCGCTGACCGCCATGGGGACCCCCGGTGTCGACGAAGAGCTCCGCGTCCTTTCGCTGGAGGACGACGCGGACGACGCGTTCTTGATCCGGCGCTGGTTCGCCAAGAGCGGGCTGCGTCACGCCCTCCGTTGGGTCGAGACGCGCGCCGGCCTGGAGCGCGAGCTCGCGGCGTTCCTCCCGCACGTCGTCCTGTCGGACTACAAGCTGCCGGCCTTCGACGGTCTCGCCGCGCTGGCCCTCGTCCGGGAGCAGGACCCAGACCTCCCGTTCATCCTGGTCTCCGGGACGATCGGCGAGGAGAAGGCGGTCGAGGCTCTGAAGAGCGGCGCCACCGACTACGTCCTGAAGGACCATCTGGACCGCCTCGAGCCCGTGCTGGCGAGGGCCTTGCGCGAGCGCGGCGAGAAGGAGAAGCGCCGACGCGCCGAGGCGGCGCTCGACGAGAGCCGGACCCGTCTCCAGCAGTCCCAAAAGATGGAGGCGCTGGGGCGCCTGTCCGGAGGCGTCGCGCACGACTTCAACAACAGACTCACGGCGATCACGGGCTACAGCGAGCTCGTGCTCGCGAGTTCGAAGCTCGACGAGGCGCTGCGCGTCGACCTGCAGGAGATCCTCAACGCGGCGTTCCGCGCTGCGGCGCTGACGCGGCAGCTGCTCGCCTTCAGCCGGCGCCAGGTCGTCGCCCCGAAGGTCCTGGACCTCAACCAGTCGCTTGCCGAATTGAACCGCATGCTGCAGCGCATCATCGGCGAGGACGTCGCCCTCACGATCGAGCCGGCGGCCGACCTCTGGCGCGTGCGCGTCGACGCCGACCAGATCGGCCAGGTGATCCTCAATCTCGCGGTCAACGCGAGGGACGCGATGCCGGACGGCGGCGTCCTCATCCTGCGCACTACCAACGCCGTCCTGGGCGAGGCGGAGCTCCGTGCGCACCCGGACGTCCGGCCCGGGCGGTTCGTGCGGCTCGTCGTCGAGGACGACGGCATCGGGATGGGGCCTGACACGCTGCTCCGCC
>JACQBB010000162.1 GCA_016194625.1 Elusimicrobiota bacterium
AGCAGGAAGGTCACGCCGAACATCACCAGCGGCAGGAACGCCAGGCGCTTCAGGATGAACTTGAGCACCGGCTCACTCCTTCCAGAGCGGGTAGTAGTACCCGCCGTACGGCATCTCGGGGAAGATCGGGTTGTGGTACCAGCCCTTCACCCAGTCGCGCTGGGTGCGGTACACGACCATGTCGAGGATGACCAGGCACGGGACCTCCTCGTACTCGATGGCCTGGACCTTCGCGTACAGCTTCTTGCGGGCCGCGGCGTCGGTGGTGGCGTTGGCCTCCTCGATCAGGCGGTCCAGTTCGGCGTTCTTGAAGTGCTGGATCGACGGGTAGGTGCCCTGCGAGTGCAGCATCGGGAACGCGAAGTTGTGCGGGTCCGGGTAGTCGGCGTTCCAGCCCAGCACGAACAGCGGCAGCTTCGAGTTGTTCTGCGCGTCCAGGAAGGTCGGCCACTCGACGGCGCGGACGTCGATCTTGAACTTGGGGTTCAGGCTCTCGATGTTGCGCTTGAGGATCTGGCAGACGGTCTGGCGCGGCAGGTTGCCCGAGTTGAACGCGATCGTGAAGTGGAAGCCCTGCTCCCACAGCTTCCCGCCGAAGGCCTTCTTGAAGTGCTCCTCGGCCTTCTTGCGGTCGTAGGAGTAGGTCGCCTGCGACGCCGCGTAGCCGGGCAGGCTCTTCGGGATGACGCCGCGCGCCTGCGTGCCCTTGCCGCGCATCACGTCGGCGATGAAGCCCTTGTAGTCGAACGCGTAGGCGAAGCCCTTGCGCACGTCCTTGTCGGCGAAGAAGTCGGCCGGGATGCCGTTGCCGTCCAGCTTGCCGGAGCCGACGAACGCGTTGCCGACGGTGTTCACCTTGAAGGTGAAGAAGACGATCGGGTTCATCTCGACGGTCGGCAGGTCGTCGATGACCTTCACGCCTTGGATGCCCTGCACCTGCGACAGCAGCGGCCGGTCGGCGTAGATGGTGTCGGCGTCCCCCGCCTCCAGCATCAGCTTGCGCGTGCCGAACTCGTTGACGCCCTTGATGACCACGTTCTTCAAGCGCGCGGGCGTCCGCCAGTACCCGTCGTTGCGCGTCAGGATGAACTCCTTGGTCTTGCGGTCCCAGCGCTCCAGCTTGAACGGGCCGGTCCCGTTGGCGCGCTCGAAGAACGGCGTCGCCTCCTTGGCGATGTCGTTGAGCTTGGTCCAGGTCGCTTCCGTGCCGTCCCAGTCGCCGTTCTTGACGGCCCAGGCCTTGGAGACGACCGGCGACCAGCTGGCCAGGATGGTCAGCAGCGGCGCGTATGGGCGCGGCAGGCGCAGGATCAGCTTGTCGCCCTGGACGGAGACCGCGCGGGTCGCGTCTTCCCAAAGACGAGGCCTCAGTTTGCCGTGCTCGTCGCGCGTCGAGCCGACGCCGAGCAGCGGCTCCAGCAGCAGCGCCGACGGGCCGCCGACGCGGTCCATCAGCAGGAAGCGCAGCAGCGAGTAGCGCGCGTCCTCGGCGGTCAGCGGCGCGCCGTCGTGGAACTTCACGCCCTTGCGGACCGGGATCGTGTAGGTCTTGCCGTCGGGCGAGATCAGGCCGTTGGCGCGCGAAGGGACCTCCGTCGCCAGCAGCGGCACCAGCCTCTCGGTGCTCGCCTTGTCGAACATGAACAAAGGCTCGTAGACGTTGAGGATGACGCTGTCGCTCGAGTTGTCGTACGCCCACGCCGGGTCCATCGAGTCCGAGTCGGAGATGGTCAGGTAGGTGTAGGTGTCGGGGTTCTTCGCCGCCGCGAGCGCCGCCGCGGGCAGGCTCCCGACGGCGAGGCACGCCGCGAGGAGGGTTCTCAGCATGGGCGTCATCGTAGCATTCCTCATTCGGCCTTATGGAGGTCGTAGTAGTAGCTGCCGTAGGGCATGTCCGGGAACGCGGGCTTGAACTGGAAGCCCTTCACCCAGGTGCGTTGGACGCGGTAGCGCGGGCCGTCGGAGACGGGGACGGTCGGGACGTCGTCGTCGGCGATGTCCTGGATCCTCTTGTACAGCGCGGCGCGCTTGCCCTCGTCGAGCGTGTGCGCGGCCTCCTCGATCAGCGCGTCGAGCTTCGGGTTCTTGTAGCCCTGCTTCGTCGGGAAGTAGCCGTCCGAGTGCAGGAGCGGGAAGACGAAGTTGTGCGGGTCCGGGTAGTCCGCGTTCCACGCGCCGAGCTGGATCGGGATCTTGCGCTGCTGCGACTGCTCCAAGTAGGTGGACCACTGGACCTGGCGGACGTCGACGCGGAACTTCGGGTTCAGCGACTCGACGTTCTTCTTGATCATCTGGCACAGCGCCTGCGCGGGCGCCGAGCCGGAGTTGAAGACGATCGCGACCTTGAAGCCCTTCTCCCAGGCCTGCCCCCCCCACGCCTTCTGGAAGTGCTCGGCCGACTTCTTCAGGTCGAACGAGTAGCGCGGCGGCCCCGACTTGTAGCCGGTCAGGCCCGGGGGGATGAAGCCGGCCGACTGGGCGCCGCGTCCGCGCAGGATGTCGCGCGCGTAGCCCGGGTAGTCGATCGCGTAAGCGAAGGCCTGGCGGACGTCGCGGTCCGAGAAGAAGTCCGGGGGCACGCCCTCGCCGTCCAGCTTGCCCGAGCCGATGTTGCCGTTGCCGGCCGCGTTCATCCGGAAGGTGAAGTTCACCAGCATCGAGCGCTCGAGGTTCTGCAGGCCGTCGATGATCTCGACGCCGGGGATGCCGTGCATCTGCGGGAAGTACATCGTCGGGACGTACACCACGTCGGCGTCGCCGGCCGAGATCATCAGCTTGCGCGTCGCGTACTCGTCGACGACCTTGATGACCACGTTCTTCAGCGCCGCGGGCTTGCGCCAGTAGCCGTCGAAGCGGGCCAGCACGACCTCCTTCGTGTTGCGCTCGAAGCGCGCGAGCTTGAAGGGGCCGGTGCCGTTGACCAGGTCCTTGGGCAGGACGGACTCCATCCGGGGGTTGTTGAACCGCTCCATCGTCGCGCCTTCGCCGTCCCACTGGCCGTGGGCCGCGCACCATCGGCGCTCCACGACCGCGCCGAACCCGGTGAGGATGGTCAGGAACGGCGCGAACGGCTTGTCCAGGCGGACGACGACCTCGTCGCCCTTGACGGTCACCGCCTTCGACGCCTTCTCCCACAGGCCGGGGACGGGCTTGCCGTTCTCGCGCGTGGAGGTCAGGCCGAGGATCGGCTCGGTCAGCAGCGACGACGGACCGCCGTCTCGGTCCAGCAGCATGAAGCGCAGCAGCGAGTAGCGCACGTCGTCGGGCGTCATCTCGGCGCCGTCGTGGAACTTGACGCCCTTGCGGATCGGGAAGCGGTAGGTGAGCCCGTCCGCCGACACCAGGCCGTTGGCCTTGGAAGGGACCTTCGTCGCCAGCATCGGCTCCAGGTCCTTGGCCTTGGTGCCTCCGCCCTTGAAGCCGAGCAGATACTCGTACATGTTCGCGATGACCGTGTGGCTGGCGGTGTCGTACGACCAGGCGGGGTCGAAGCTGTCCGGGTCGCCGATCGTCGCGTACACGAAGGTGTCGGGGTTCTTCACCGCGGCCGCCGCGGGGACCGCGGGGAGCGCCGCGAGGGCGAGCGCGAGGAGGACGGAGAGGGTTCTCATCATCGGGTTTTCGTGACCTCGTAGAGACTGCCGAAAGGCGACATCGGGTGGTGCGTCCAGTTCTGGACCTTGGTCCGGCGCGCGAGGGCGCCGGTCGTGTCGACGGTGAAGATCATCGGCGCGTCGAAGGCGGCCAGCGACTCCAGCTCCAGGTACAGCGCCTTGCGCTTGGCGGGATCGGTCTCGGCGGCGGCCGCCTCGATCAGCGCGTCGGCGCGGGGGTTGGAGTAGCCGAGCGCGCCGCCGAAGTAGCCCTTGGAGCCGAGGAGCGGCTCGACGGCGTTGTGCGGGTCCGGGTAGTCCAGGATCCAGCGGTACACGAACGCGGACAGCCTGCGCGCGCCCAGCTCGGCCAGCAGGCGCGACTGCGGCAGCGCGCGGCAGTCCACGTGGAACTTCGCGTTCACCTTCGCCAGTCCGTTCTTCAGCGTCAGGCAGGCGGCGCGGCGCTCGGAGTCCCCCTCGGGGTACGCCATCGGCAGGAGGAAGCCGGCGGCCCAGGCGCGGCCGTCGTGCGCGCTCCGCAGCAGCCGCTCGGACTCGGCCGGCGAGTAGGGGCGCCATTGCGGCGGCGGCAGGCGGCCGCTCAGCACGCCGGGCGGGATCGGGCCGCGCGCGCGCGTCGCGGCGCCGTGGAAGCCCTCCTTGACGTAGCCGTCGTAGTCGAACGCGGACGCGAAGCCGCGGCGCAGGTCGGCGTCGGCGAAGAAGTCCGGCGGGATCCCCTGGCCGTCCCAGCGGCCGGAGCCGAGCCAGGGGTTGTCGCGCGGCTCGACGCGCTCGTTCATGAAGATCACGTCGTCCGTCTGGACCAGCGGCAGGCCGGTGTCCACCCGGGCGCCCGGCACCTGCGCGAAGTAGGGCAGCGCGCGCGTGTTGATCTGGGCCACGTCGGCGTCGCCGCGCTCGAGCATGAGCCGGCGCGTCTTCGGGTCCTCCACGGTGACGATCGCCGCGCCCGCCAGCGAGGCGGGCGCGCGCCAGTACGCGTCGCTGCGCGCCAGCGAGAGGGCCCTCGACTCGCGGTCCCAGCGCGACAGCTTGAACGGGCCGGTGCCGTTCTCGCGGTCGTACAGCGCGGTCTTCTCCTTGAGCGGCGAGAAGTGCGCGGTCCAGGACGCCTTGGCGCCGTCCCAGCCGCCGTGCGCGGCGACGAAGGACTTGGACACGACCTGCGCGGAGCCCGCCAGCACCGCGAGCAGCGGCGCGAACGGCTTGGGCAGGCGCAGGACCAGCGCCCCCCCCTCGACGGAGACCGCGCGGTCGAGGAGGTCGTACACCTCGGGATCGGGCTTCCCGTCGGGTCCGAGCGCGGAGCGGCGGCCGGTCAGCGGCTCGAGCAGCAGGCCTGCGGGGCCGCCGTCGCCGGTGGTCAGCGCGAAGCGCATCAGCGAGTACTTCGCGTCCTCGGCGGTCATCGGGGTCCCGTCGTGGAACTTCACTCCGCCCCGCAGCGGGAACGCGTACTGGCGGCCGTCCTTCGACAGGAAGCCGTTCTCCCGGGTCGGCACGACCGAGGCCAGCCGCGGCACGAAGCGGTCCAAGGACGGGCCGTCGAAGTCCACCAGTCCCTCGTACATCTGCGAGATCGCGAACAGCGAGGTCGCGTCGTACGCCCAGTCCGGGTCCAGGCTGTCGACGTCGCTCGCGATCGCGTAGGTCAGCGTGGACGGGTCGTCGGCGCGCGCGGGCGCGGCGGTCAGGGCGAGCGCGGCCAGCAGGAGCGCGGGTGCGTTCATCGCGCTAGGCGCGCTTCTTGCCCGCCTTGTCGCTGAGCCAGACCTCGCCGCCGACGAGCAGCAGCAGCGTCGTCAGGACGCCGAACGCGAGCACCGAGGTCAGGTCGCTGCCCGCCAGCGCCGCGAAGCGCTCGCTGAGGTCCAGGGTCTTGGCCAGCTTCGGGTCGAGCGTCAGCAGGGCCACGACGATGCCGGCGATCGCGCCGCCGGCGATGTAGCCGGACGAGAACAGCACGCCCGGGCTCATGTCCCCCTCGCCCTCCTTCTTCTTCGTCCACTTGTCGGCGAACCAGCGGATCAGGCCGCCGACGAAGATCGGCGTCGAGGACGACAGCGGCAGGTACACGCCGACGGCGAACGGCAGCGACGGGACCTGGCACAGCTCCAGCACCAGCGCGATGCCGACGCCGAGCAGGACGAGGCCCCACGGGAGCTTGTTGGTCAGGATGCCGTCGATGATGAGCGACATCAGGCGGGCCTTCGGGGCGTTGTACTTGAGCACCGAGGAGCCGTCCAGGCGCTTGCTCTCGACGCCGTTGATGCCGGGGTCCACCAGGTACTTCACGGAGCCCGCGTCGTCCACCAGGTACTTGCCCTGCGGGACGCCGGCGACCTCGCCCTCGGTCACGTGCCAGACCTTGTAGATCCCCGCGTCCTGCGCGGCGTCGGGGCCCTTCAGCGGCTCGCTCCGCGTGAGGTCGGCGACCGGCGCGTGCACGCCGGGGAAGTCGCGCTTGGCGTACACGGTGCTGGCGTCGTTGAGCAGGATGAGGGTCAGGCCGATGACGAGCGCCGAGCTCAGCGCGCCGACGAGCAGGCCGAGCTGCTGGTAGCGCGGCGTCGCGCCGACCAGGTAGCCGGTCTTCAGGTCCTGCGAGGTGGTGCCGCCGTTCGACGAGGCGATGCAGACGATGGCGGCGATGGACAGCGCGGTCAGGCGCGCGCCCTTGCCGACCCAGCCGCCGTTCGGGTCCAGCTTGCTCATCAGCACGAAGATCAGGCAGGTCAGCAGCAGCGTGGCCACGGTCATGCCCGAGATCGGGTTCGACGAGGAGCCGATCTCGCCGGTCAGGCGCGACGACACGGTCACGAACAGGAAGCCGAACAGCACGATCAGGATCGCGCCGACGAAGCCCTTCACGCCGAAGCCGAGGCCCAGGCTGGGCGCGGCCGCGATCGCGACGACGAGCGCCGCCGAGCCCGCGACGACGACCCAGTTCGGGAGGTCGTCCTCGGTGCGGACCTTGGAGCTGCCGGCGGCCTTCGCGCCGGAGCCGGCCAGGATGTCCTGCAGGCCGGACTTCAGAGACAGCGCGATGGTGGGCAGGGCCTGGAACAGCGAGATGATGCCGCCGGCCGCGACGGCCCCGGCGCCGATGTACAGGATGTACGACTTCCAGACCTCGGCCGGGCTCATGTCGCGGATCAGGTGCGTGGCCGGGAACAGCGGGGCGGTCAGGCCGTCGCCGAACAGCTTGATGGCCGGGATCAGCACCCAGCTCGCCAGCACGCCGCCGGCGACCATGACGCAGGAGATCTTCGTGCCGATGATGTAGCCG
>JACQBB010000148.1 GCA_016194625.1 Elusimicrobiota bacterium
GTCACCCGCCGCATACGGGGGGGAGGGCGGCGAGCGGGCCGCGCTTGGGAAGAGGATCGGACGGGGCGAGGACCGCGTCGTCGGTGGCCAGCACGCAGCCGGTCAGGAGGGACGCTTTGGGGCCGAAAGCGGACTTGAGGGCGGACAGCGCGTCTTTCGCCGTGGCTTCGGACGGCAACGACACCTTGAGGCGGTCGCCGTGGCCGGCGTCTCGCAGGCGGCCGTACAACGAAACGACGATCGTCATGCGAGCGGTTCCACCAACGGAAAACATTCAACGGCAGTGCCGGCCTTCACGAGGTCTCCGGTTTCGTCCAAGACCACCCAGCAATCCGCGTTCAACAGCGAATGGATCTGAAAACTCGCTTGGGCGGGAAGGACTTCCACGCCATCATCGTGCCGTTTGCCCTTGAAGAAACACCGGAGGCCTTCGGGCTTGGGCACGTCGTTCTTCAGGACGGAACGCAACGGGCGTTCTTCCGGGCGGCCGAGCCAGTCGCGCAGGACGGGCTCGACGAAGAAGCGCAGGCCGACGACGGTGGAGATGGGGTTTCCGGGCAGGCCGATGAACAGCGGTCCTTTGGGGAACTTCGCGACGAAGACCGGCTTGCCGGGGCGGATGGCGGTCTTGTGGAAGACCGTCTCGGCGCCGAGCTCCTTCAAGGTCGCCGGGATGAAGTCCGCGGTCCCCATCGAGACCGCGCCCGTGGTCAGCACCAGGTCCGCGCCGTCGCCCATGGCCTTGAGCAGGCGGCCGCGGAAGTCGGCGGGGTCGTCGGCGACGACGCCCAGGTTGGCGAAGTCGGCGCCGAGCGCGGGCAGGGCGGCGGCGAGATAGACGGAGGAGGCGTCGCGGATGCGGCCGGGCTTGAGCGGCTCGCCGGGCGCGGTCAGCTCGCGGCCGGTGGCGATCAGGGCGACGCGCGGTCGGCGGCGCACGGGCACGCGCGTCACGCCGACGGCGGCCAGCGCGAGCAGGTGGCGCGCGCCCAGGCGCGTCCCCGCGGCGCACGCCTCGGCGCCGGCGGGGAAGTCCGAGCCGGCGCCGCGCACGAAGTCGCCGGGCTCGGGCGCTTCCTGGATCTCGACGGCGCCGTCCTTCTCGCGCGTCTTCTCGACGGGGACGACGGCGTCGCAGCCGGCGGGCAGGGGCGCGCCGGTCATGATGCGCCAGGCGCCGCCGCTCTCCACCGCGCAGCGCGGCGCGTCGCCGGCCAGCACGGTGCCCAGCACGGTCAGGCGCGCGGGCGCGGCCGCGGCCTTCGCGGCCGCCAGCGCGTAGCCGTCCATCGCGGAGTTGTCGAACGGCGGGACGGGCTCGCGGCTGAACACCGCGCGGGCGGCGACGCGGCCGAGGGCGGAGTGCAGGGCGACCTCCTCCTCGGGCAGGACGCCGCGGGCGCGCGCGGCGCCGCGCAGCTTCGCGAGCGCGTCCGCGTACGCCAGCATCAGTGGCCGCCGCCCTGGGCGATGTGCACGGCGTGGGGGAGCAGGCCGCGCAGGACGGCCAGGCCGTCGCGCACGCCGCCGGGGCTGCCGGGCAGGGCGACGATGACGCACGCGCCCTTCTGCGCGGCGAGCGAGCGCGACAGCGGCGCGGTGGCGGGGCCGCCGGAGGCGCGCAGCAGCTCGCCGACGCCGGGGATGACGCGGTCGGACACCGAGAGCACGGCCTCGGGGGTGACGTCGCGCGGGGAGAGGCCGGTGCCGCCGGTGAGGACCACGGCGGCGGCGCTCTTCGACGCGCGCAGGAGAGCGGAACGGATGCGGGCGGGGTCGTCGGGAACGACGACGGGTCGGCTCACGGAGAAACCCATCTCGCGCAGACCGGCGGCCAGGAGGGGACCGGATCGGTCCTCCGCCTTGCCCGCCGACACTCGATCGGAGACGGTGATCGCCACGGCTTTGCCGAGGCGCGGCGGACGGACGGCTTTCACCGGCTGAACATCCTTCTCGGCCGGATGGACCCAATGGCCGCGCTTGCCGCCTTCTTTGAAAACCAGACGGATGTCCTCGATGGTCAAGGCGGGGTCGACCGGCTTGACCAAGTCGTACACGCACAACAGCGCGCCCGACACTCCGGACAGCGCCTCCATCTCCACGCCCGTCTTGGCCGCGGTCGCTGCCAGGCAGCGCGCGCGCACGCCGGGCAGGCTCTCGTCCAGGACGAAGTCCACCTCGACGAGATCGAGCGGCAGCGGGTGGCACAGCGGCAGTAATTCCGCGGTGCGCTTGGCGGCGAGCAGGCCGGCGGCCTGGGCGGGGCCGAAGGGGTCGCCCTTCGGCAGTTTCCCGGCGCGGACGAAGTTGAACGCCCGCCGTCCCATGCGCAGGGCGCCGACGGCGACGGCGCGGCGGTCGGTGACGGCTTTGCGTCCGACGTCCGCCATGCGCGAGCCCATGTCAGCCTCCGATGGCGGCGAAGTGCCGCGTGTCGCCGAGCTTCCCCTCGGGGAGATAGTGCGAGACTTCCTTGAGACCCAGCAAAGAACGGACGGAGGCTTGGAGCGCTCCGAGTTGGTCGTCGTCCTTCAGATAGGAACGCAGCGAATGCTCGCCCTCGGCGAACAGGCACAGGCGCAGCCGGGCGCGGCTCGTGACGCGCAGGCGGTTGCAGGACGCGCAGAAATCCTTCGCGTAGGGGGCGATGACGCCGACCGCTCCCCGGAAGCCCGGCTTGGTGAAGCGGCGGGCGGGGCCGTCGGCCTCGGCGCGGGGCGCCTCGGTCCAGCCTTCCCCGGTCAGCCAGTCCACCAAGGACGCGGCCTTCAGGTGATGGTCGGTGAAGAACGGCATGTTGTCGGCCACGGGCATCAGCTCGATGAAGCGGACCTCCACCGGACGGTCCTTCGCGAAGGCGACGAAGTCCCCGAACTCGCCGTCGTTGACGCCCTTCATCAGCACGGCGTTGAGCTTCACGCTCAGGCCCAGGCCGAGCGCGCGCTCCACGCCGGCCAGCACCTTGGGCAGGTCGTCGCGGCCGGTGACGGAGGCGAAGCGCGCGGGGTCCAGGCTGTCCACGCTCACGTTGACGGCCTTCACGCCGGCGTCGGCCAGGTCGGCGGCCAGCGCGGACAGGCGCGCGCCGTTGGTGGAGAGGGCGACGCGGCGCACGCCGGGAGTGCGGGCGACGGCGCGGGCGATCTGCACGATGTCCCTGCGGACGGTGGGCTCGCCGCCGGTGAGGCGGACCTTCCAGAAGCCCATGCCCGCGAAGGCGGCGGTCAGCCGGCGGATCTCGTCGAGCGACAGCGGGGGTTCCGCTTCTTCTTTATGATAGCCGTGCGGCAGGCAGTAGCGGCAGCGGTAGTCGCAGGCGTCCTCCACGGAGAGGCGCAGATAATGGAAGGCGCGGCCGAAGCCGTCGACGAGGGTCACGCAAGGATTATACCAACGCGCGACGGGCTTTACTGGAAGACGTGCTTGGAGATCACGTAGCCGGCGGCCGCGCCGACCAGCGCGCCCACGATGGCGCCGATGGGACCGCCCAGGAAGAAGCCCAGGACGCCCAGGGCCACGCCGCCCACGGCCGCGGGCATGTACTGGTGGATGCGCGTCCCGCCGGCGCCCGTCTTCATGCTGTTGATCTGGTTGGCGAAATCATCGTCGCCGCCGGGCGCGGGCAC
>JACQBB010000149.1 GCA_016194625.1 Elusimicrobiota bacterium
ACCTCAATCTGCTGCGCGCCAAGGTCGGCATGGTGTTCCAGAAACCGACGCCGTTTCCGATGACAATCTACGAGAACATCGCCTTCGGCATCAGGCTGTACGAAAAACTGCCGAAATCGGAGCTCGACGGCCGCGTGCAGCACGCGCTGCAGCGCGCCGCCTTGTGGGACGAGGTCAAGGACAAGCTTGGGCAAAACGGCCTGTCGCTGTCGGGCGGCCAGCAGCAGCGCCTGTGCATCGCGCGCGCGCTGGCGGTGCGCCCGTCGATCCTGCTGATGGACGAGCCCTGCTCCGCCCTCGACCCGATCGCGACCGCGCGCATCGAGGAGCTGCTCGTCGAGATCAAGAAGGACCTCACCGTCGTCATCGTCACGCACAACATGCAGCAGGCCGCGCGCGTGTCCGAGTTCACCGCGTTCATGCTGATGGGCGAGCTGGTCGAGTTCGGCCCGACCGAGGGCATGTTCACCAAGCCGTCCGACAAGCGCACCGAGGACTACATCACCGGGAGGTTCGGATGACCATGAAGCGCCATTTCGACGAGGGCCTGGACGACCTCCGGTCCCGCCTGCTCCGCATGGGCAGCCTGTGCGAGGAGATGATCCACTACGCGGTGAAGCTGGTCGTCGAGCGCGAGGAGTCGCACCTGAAGTCCGTCGAGGAGTGGGAGCGCGAGGTCAACCGCCTCCATATCGAGATCGACGACGTGTGCCTGAAGCTGATCGCCCTGCACCAGCCGGCGGCCGGCGACCTGCGCCTGATCGCGGCGGCCCTCAAGATCAACTCCGACCTGGAGCGCGTGGGCGACCAGGCGGTCAACATCGCCGAGACCGGCATGTTCCTGCTCAAGGAGCCGAAGATCAAGCTGGGCGACATCCCGCGGATGGTCGAGGTCGCGACCGGCATGCTCAAGGACTCGCTCGACGCGTTCGCCCGCGGCGACGTGGAGCTGGCCCGCGACGTGATCCGCCGCGACGACGAGGAGGACCGCCTGAAGAGCCAGACCTTCAACGAGCTGGTCCACCTGATGCAGCGCGACGCGTCCGCGATCCAGCGCGGCATGGACGTGATCCTGATCGCGCGCAACCTGGAGCGCATCGCCGACCACGCGACGAACGTCGCCGAGGACGTGGTGTTCATGGTGCTCGGCAAGGACATCCGCCACGGCGCCGAGCGCGCCGAGGGCGCGGGCCCGACCGCGACGGCCTAGGGCCTCGGCCCGAACAAGCCGCGTCCCCCCGTCCACAGGAAGAAGAAGAAGCCCAGGTGGAGGGCCGTCGAGAGCGCGGCCATGGTCAGTCCGGCGACGGCGAGGAGCCCGTCCTCTTCCAAGAGGGCCAGGCCGAGCAGGACCATCGCGACGGCGCTGACGGGATTGCCGAGCGGGACGAAGACGGGCAGCGCGAAGCCGGACCCGAGCACGACGATCGCCGCGCCGATCGCGCGCGGCAGGCGCGCGGCGCCGCGCCAGCGGGGCTTGGCGTAGCGCTCGAGCGCCGTCAGTATCCTCTCGGCGGCGCCCAGCGCCTTCGCGACGTGGGCCGGGTCCAGCCGCCGGCGCGCGGCGAAGCCGGGCAGGGGCATGCGCTCATGGCCGAGCGCGAGCTGGACGCCCGCGGCCATCAGGACGACGCCGACGGGCGTGCCGAGGCCCGCGAGCGGGATCGGCTGGAGGAACGGCACCGACAGCAGGACGGCGAGCAGGCCGATGCCGTCGCGGCCGAGCCGTTCGGAGAGCTCGCCCAGCGTCAGCGGGCCGTCCAAGGCCGCGCGCAGACGGCTCAGGTGCGCGGCGGCGGCCATCCCGGGGCCTCAGGGAGCGACGTGGATCTCTTCCGCCGTCTTCCAGTCCCTGGAGTGGACTTCGACGCGGTCGCCGACCTTCACGGCCTCGAGGCCGATCGGCTCGGCCGGCTTGCCTTTGGCCTCGCGGACGATCTTCGTCGCGTCGGTCACCTTGAACTCCAGGTTGGACCCGCCGCCCATGCGGACGGTGACCTTGCCGGCGAGCGCGTCGGTCACGGCGACCTCGCCGTTCACCGCGGCGCGGCCGGCCTTCACGTCGTCGGCGTCGGCCTTCAGCGCGGACTTGAGCTCCAGCGTCAGCGCGCGCTTGGTGTGGGACTCGTAGGTCACGACGGCGCGTTCGCACGCGCCGGGCATGGCCTGCTTCTCCCACGACGCGACCTTCTTGCCGTCGCAGGTCGTCTTGGTGCGCGCGTCCACCAGGTACTGCTCGAGGTGGCCGGCGTCGTCGGCCAGCGTCAGACGGCCGCTCTTCGTCTTGCCCGAGCCCTTGTCGAGCTCGGCGGAGGTGACGCGGCCGCGCGCGACCGAGGTCGCGGCGGCGGCCTTCTTCGCGGCCGGCTTGGCCGGGGCGGGCGCGGCGCCGAGCGCCGCGACGGCGAGCAGGACGAGGAGACGGTTCATGACGGGGAGACCTCCGTGTCGGCGTCGGCGGGCGCGGCGCCCTCGACGGGCTTCACCTTGGCGACCTGCACGCGGCCCTGTCCGTCCACCTTCACTCCGTGGTTGCGCTTCAGCTCCTCGAGCACTTCCTCGGGCGTGAAGCCCTGGGAGCCGGCGCGGTTCTTGATGTCGTTGCGCAGGGTCTTCAGGCGCGACGGCACGTCCTTGATCCGCTGGAGGCGCGCCGCGTAGGTCCAGGCGACCTCGGTCAGCGTCTTGCCGCCGGGCTAGCGCGGCTCGTCCGGCACGGGGGCGGGCGCCGCTTGGGCCGGCTCCGAAGGCGCGCTGGACGACGCGCGCGACGAGCCGCCCGAGCGGGAGGCGCGTCCGCCGCGCCGGGACGACGACGCGCGCCCGCCGCGGGAGCGGGAGCGGCCGCCGCGCGAGCGCGCGCGGCGCGGCTCCTCGGCCTCGTCGGAGGCGGCTTCCTCGGCCATCGCGGCGGCGTCGGGGTGCGAGGTCCAGATCGTGGCCACGCGGCCCAGGCGCTGGAGCTCGGCGGCCATCGCCTGCAGGGTCGCGTCGTTGGTGACCATCAGGAACGGGATGTGCTGGGGCAGGATCGCGTGGAGCATGCCCGCGTGCAGCGACATCACGAAGTCGGCGGCGTTGGCGCCGCCGCGCGGCGAGACCACGGTCGCGCAGTGCGGCAGGTGGCTCAGCTTCTTCTCGAGCGTGCGCGGCATCTTGGCGCCGGGGCGCAGGAACACGCGCACCAGCATCGAGCGGGTCGGCTTGACGTCGGTCGGGACGTGGGGGTCGTTGTCGCCGTCGATCAGCAGGACGGAGTCGATCGGGTGGCGCGGCGGGGCGGCGTCGTCCGGGTTGTGCTTGATCGCCTCGGCGATCTCGGCGTCGGACATGTGGGGCGTCTCGTTCTCGGGGGCCGCTTCGGGAGCGGCGATATCATCGTTCATCGTGGAAAAAGTCTAGCAGTTTTAAGCCGGACGGGCGGCCCGCGACGCGTCCCAGGCCGCGAAGTAGCGGGGCGCGTCGTCGGCGAAGCCCCCGAAGCGCGGCTCCCAGCCCAGGCGGCGGACCGCCTTGGAGGAGTCCACGTGCTGGTCCAGCGCCAGGCCGTGGGCCAGGAAGCCGAAGGCCTTCTCGGCCTCGGCGAAGGAGAGCTCCTTCACCGCGCCGCCCTTGCCGGCCGCGCGCGAGGCCGCCGCGGCCATCTCGCGCACGGTCGCGCGCGAGCGGTCGGTCGCGTTGAACAGCTCGCCGCGGACGCCGCTCTCGGCGGCCCGGACGAACAGCTCCGCGCAGTCGTCCTTGTGGACGAGCGCCCAATGGTTGTCGCCCTTGCCGACGATCGGGGCGGCGCCGCCGTCCACGGCTCCTTGGAACCACATCGCGGTGAGGGATCCGGAGCCGCCGTACACGCAGCCGGGGCGGATCACCAGGCCGCCGGCGGCGAGCACCGACTTCTCGTGCTCGCCGCGCCAGGGGATCAGGTGGGCGGCGACCGGGGCGTGGGTCTCGTCCACGGGGTCGTCCCCGGTGGCGCCGTACAGCCAGACGCCGGAGGTGTAGATCACGCGGCGCTCGCGCGGGCCCTTCGCGCGGGCGAGCAGGGCGTCCACGGTCCGGCGGTCGAGCGCCTGGTAGTCGGCCGAGTACTCGGCGGCGCAGTGGACCAGCACGTCCGCGGCCTCCGCGGCGCGCGCGTAGGACGCGGGGTCCTTCATGTCGCCGAGCACGGGCTCGACCTCGGCGGCGGCCAGCGCGCGGCCCTTCTCGGCCGTGCGCGCCAGCCCGGACACCCGGTGGCCGCGGCGGCGGAACGCCTCGGCGACGGCCTTCCCGACGAAGCCGGTCGCGCCGGTGACGAAGATCCTCATCTGTTCTCTCCTTGGACGCGGGCGGCCTCGGCCGACGGCTTCTTCCAGCGCTTGTGCGCCAGGCGCGCGGCCAGCGGGTCGTACAGCCAGCCCGGCAGGCGCGCGACCAGGTACTTCATCGGGTAGGACAGCGGGCCGGGGAAGTGGACGATCCTCCGGCGCGCGTCGATGCCGGCGATGATCGCGGCGGCCCCGTCGGGCGTCTCCATCAGGAACGGCATCGAGCCCTCGCCGTGGCGCGCGGTGATCTCGGACTTCACGAAGCCGGGCGTCACGGTCACCACGTCCACGCCGGTGCCGCGCAGGTCCACGCGCGCCGACTCGAGCAGGGCGTTCAGCGCGGCCTTGCTCGCGCAGTACGGTCCCGACAGCGGCAGGCCGCGCAAGCCCGCGAGGCTGGAGACGCCGGCGACCACTCCGGAGCCCTGGGCGATCATCCCGGGGAGCACCGCCTCCAGCCAGCGCGCGACGCCGACGACGTTCGTGTCGAGCGTCCAGCGCACCAGCTCGGCCTTGAACTCGCGGGCGCTCATCGAGTCGGACACGCCCGAGTTCAGGATCGCCCAGTCCAGGCCCCCCCACGCCGCGACGATCGCCGCGTGGTGCGCGCGCACCTCGTCCTCGTCGGTGACCGAGCCGGGCAGCAGCAGCGGCTCGCCGCCGGCGTCGGAGACCAGCTTGGCCGTGCGCTTCAACTCGTCGACGCGGCGGCCGGTGATCGCGACGCGCCAGCCGCGGCGGCCGAGCTGGACGGCGACCTCGCGGCCGAGGCCGGAGGTGGCGCCGGTCACGACGACGCGCGTCGGCCCGGCGGGAGGGTTCGTGGGCATGTCCGGATTCTATTAAAAACTGGGTCTTTGGGCCCAGGCGCGCCCGAGGGCGGGACCCTATAATGGTTATAATAAGGATATGAGAACCGCCCCCTCTTTGCTCGCGGCCGCCCTGCCGTTCCTGGCCGTCTTCGCCGCCGCGTCGCAGGTCGACGTGAACGTCGGCGCCGCGCAGGCGACGCCCGGCTCGAGCGCGGGCGCCGCGGTCACCAACTCCGGGGCGGGCGCGACCGGCGTCTCTCCGGCGGTCACGCCGCTGAACTCGGCCCCCGGCCTGAGCGCCGCTCCCGGCGCGTTCTCCGCGCCCGGCGCCGTCGTCCCGTCCGGCGCGGTCCCGGCCGCCGTGACGCCCGCC
>JACQBB010000194.1 GCA_016194625.1 Elusimicrobiota bacterium
CTTCATCGGCGACTCGTTCTTCCTCGCCGAGGACTTCAACGGCGCGATCTCCAAGTACCAGCGCTTCATCTCGCTGTACCCGGACAGCCCGCTGCGCGTCTCCGCGCTGTTCCGCATCGGCTCGTCCTACTTCCAGAAGAAGGACTACGTCGAGTCGCGCGCGAACTTCCAGGCCGTCCTCGACCGCTACCCCAAGGACTTCTTCGCGCCGCTCGCGCAGTTCTTCATCGCCGAGTCGTTCCTGATCTCGGGCCAGACCCGCGAGGCGCTGTTCGCCTACACGAAGGTCATCACGCAGTACCCGGACGCGGTGAAGATCGCGCCGATGGCGTACTTCAAGCTGGCGTGGTGCCAGAACCAGGTCGGCGACTACATGCAGGCCATCCAGACCGGGAACAACTTCGTCGCCCAGTACCCGAACCACGCGCTGGCGAAGAACATCTATGCGATCATGGCCAACTCCCAGCTGGCGATGAAGCGCTACGCGGAGGCGACCTCGTCGTTCCAGCGCATCATCGACCTGTCGCCGTCGTCGGACATCGCCGAGCAGGCGCTGTTCTCGATCCTGAAGAGCCAGTACGACCAGAAGGCCTTCAACTCGATCCTGACCTCGTACCAGTTCATCTTCCGGCACCTGCCGCCGTCGAAGTCCAAGTGGCGCTCGATGTCGTACCTGTACGCGGCCGAGGCGTACCTGGCGCTGCAGCAGGTCGACGAGGCGAAGGTCATCTACGAGATGATCCTGAAGGTCTACCCCGACGACCCGGCCGCGTTCTACGCGCAGGACGGCCTGGCCTGGTGCCACACCTACAAGGGCGAGGACCAGCTCGCGCTGGAGGCGCGCCAGAAGCTCAAGGACATGCTGGCGGTCGCCAACTCCTCGTTCACCTTCTCCGGCCTCAACGAGCTGGGCATCGCGGACTCGATGTTCAACCAGAAGAACTACGAGGACTCCTACCAGCTCTACGCGAAGTTCGCGGCGGACAACCCGTCGTCCCCGCAGGCGCCCGCGGCGCTGTACCGCGCGGCGATGAGCTCGTACCACCAGCGCTACTACACGCAGGCGATCGACCTGTGGAAGAAGCTGGTCGAGCAGTACCCGAACTCGAAGGACGCGGGCCAGGCGCGCGCGCAGATCGCCGACACGCTGTTCCGCGCGCAGAAGTACTCCGAGTCGATCGCGTCCTACCGCGGCCTGCTCGAGGCCGACGCGAAGGGCCCGGCCGCGCCGCTGGCGCACCTGCGCATCGCGCAGGCGGCGTACAACATGAAGGACGACGCGACGGCGGTCAAGGAGGTGCAGGAGCTCGTCGGGGCGTTCCCGGCGGCGCCCGAGTCCACGGACGGCCTCGACATCCTCGAGGCGGTGTTCGACCGCTCGCGCGGCTACGACTACAAGACCAGCCTGCGCGCGATCGTGACCTCCCAGCCCAGCACGCCGATCGGCGGCGAGGCGCAGTTCCGCCTGGCGCGCCGCGCGTTCGACGCGAAGGACTACGCGGGCGCGGCCGTCGAGTTCCAGAAGTTCAGCGTGGACTTCACGAACCATCCGGAACTGCCGAAGGCGCAGTTCCTGCTCGGCGAGAGCTTCTTCAACCTGCAGAAGTACCAGGAGTCGATCCCGGCCTACGAGCGCCTGCTCAACAACTTCGACAAGGGCGACGACACGCCGCTGGCGGTGTTCCACACCGCGAGCGCCTACTACGCGCTCGAGAAGTTCGAGGACGCGTCGCGCTACTACAGCCGCCTCATCGAGGAGTACCCGTCCTCGGAGTTCGTCGCGCCGGCGCAGTTCAACCTGGCGCTGGCGTACAAGAAGCTGGGCAAGCTCGACATGGCGCAGTACGCGTACCAGAAGTACGTCGCCGCCGCCAAGCCCGGCGACCCGCAGGCGCAGTCGGCCCTGTGGGAGACCTACCAGATCCAGAAGGACCGCAAGGACTTCGAAGGCGCGGTCGGCACGCTCGAGCAGATCCGTTCCGCGCCGAAGGCCGACGCCGACCTGACGTTCGAGACCTACTACCGCGAGTCCGAGGTGCGGCTGGCGTCGGGCCGCCCGGACGAGGCGATCGCGGTCTGGGAGAAGATGCGCGCGATGAAGCCCGCGGGCGCGCAGTACCGCCTGCAGGCGCTGATCAAGCTGGGCGAGGCGTACGAGAAGGCCTCCGACAACGCGTCGGCGGCCGACGTGTACGAGGACCTGGCGCGCTCGGCGCCGAAGGACACCGCGAAGGCGGCCGCGGCACGGGCGGCGGTCCTGCGCAAGAGCGCGGGCGGAGCCGCCAAGCCGAAGAAGAAGGCGGCGGCGGCCACGCCGGCCGTCGACGATTCCGTGGCGCCGGACGGCGGAGGCACGCAGGTGATGCCCGCCGACTCCGGCGACGAGCAGGCGCCGGAGAAGCCGGCCAAGAAGCCGGCGGCCAAGAAGAAGTCGGCGGTCAAGGGCCGCCGCGCGGAGCCCGCTCTGCCGGGCATGTCGGAGTAAGGAGATATCATGGGCGACATCCACATCCTCCAGCTGTTCAAGGAGAGCTTCACCCTCGTCATCATGCTGTTCCTGTCGGTGCTCTCGGTCACCTTCGCCCTGGAGCGCTGGTGGTACTTCCGCGGCGCGTCGGCGAAGTCCGACGAGGTCCTGGGCGGGGTGCGCAAGCACCTGGAGGGGGCCAAGGACGCCTCCGCCGCCGCGGCCTGGTGCCAGAAGCATCCGTCGGGCGTGGCGCAGGTCGTCGCCTACGGGCTGGTCCACGCGGGCCGCTCGCGCAAGGACCTGGAGGAGCTCCTGCTCTCTAAGCTCAAGGAGGAGCGCCTGAAGTTCGAGCGCTTCCTGCCCATCCTGGGCACGCTGGGCAACATCTCGCCGTTCATCGGCCTGTTCGGCACGGTCGTCGGCATCATCAAGGCCTTCCGCGACCTGGCGGCCTCCGGCACCGGCGGCCCCTCGGTCGTCGCGCAGGGCATCGCCGAGGCGTTGGTCTCGACGGCGGCGGGCCTGCTCGTCGCGATCCCGGCCGCCATCCTGTACAACTACTTCATGGGCCGCCTGAAGAAGCAGACGGTCGAGATGGAAGTCGCCAGCGCGCGCCTTATCGTGATGCTCGGCGCGAAGTGACCCGGAGCTAGAGGACCCTCGACATGGCCGCAGGCGCGCAGAAAGACGACGAGCCGATCACCGCGATCAACGTCACCCCTCTGGTGGACGTGTGCCTGGTGCTCGTCATCATCTTCATGGCCGTCGCGCCGATGGCCGTGACGCTCGGCATCAAGGTGCTGGAGTCGCGCGCCTCGAACGCCGAGGGCAAGGCCTCGGTCGACGAGAACGTCCAGGTGAAGCTCGCGCTCGACGGCGCCATCACGGTCAACGGCGTGAAGACCGACGGGATGACCTTCCGCGGGGTGCTGGCCGGCGCGCTGACCAAGTCCAAGGACAAGATGGTCATCGTGACGGCCGACTCCAAGAACAAGGTCGGCCAGGTCGTGGAGATCCTGGACGCGTCGAAGCAGGCGGGGGCGCTGAAGCTCGCGGTCATGAAGGCCGCCGTCGAAGGAGGCGGCTGATGGCCGGCGGAAGCCTCGACGAAGAGCCGATCACCGACATCAACATCACGCCCCTGGTGGACGTGTGCCTGGTGCTGGTCATCATCTTCATGGTGACCGCGCCGATGCTGTCCGACCCCGCCATCAAGGTGGACCTGCCCAAGGCGCACACGCAGGAGGGCGAGGAGAAGGACAAGATCACCCTCACGCTCGGCAAGGACGGCGACTACGCGCTCGACTACGAGAAGTTCACGGACGTGAAGAAGCTGGAGGCGGCTCTCAAGGACAAGCTCGCGCAGAGCGACTCCAAGCTGATCATCCTGCGCGCCGACAAGGAAGCCCTGCACGGCCAGCTCACCGACCTGATGGCGCGCGCCAAGGACGCGGGGGCGCTGTCGATGACGATCGCCACGGAACAAGCGAAATGAGCACGGGGTCTCGACGGCATGGCTGAAGCGCGCATCCCGGCGTCGGTCGTCGTCTCCCTGGGCCTGCACGGCGGCCTGCTGGTGTTCTTCGGGCTGATGATGCGCGAGGGCCCCAAGCAGGCGGCCAAGGTCGTCGAGGGCGTGGACCTGATCGTCAACGCGCCGCGGCCCAAGGCCGTCGAGGGCGCGCCCAAGCCGCCGCCGCTGTCCACGATGGATTTCCTGAAGCTGGCCCTGCCCGCGCCGACGCGCGCGGCCGCCCCGGCCCAGCTCAGCGTGAAGATCGAGGAGCACAAGGTGAAGCTCGCCGAGCCGAAGCTCGAGGACCGCGCCAAGAGGGACGCGGGCCCGAAGCTCGAGGCGCTGGACATGAGCGAGCACCGCGTCGAGACCGCCAAACTCGACGTGAAGATCGACCACCGGCGCGCGGCCCAGACGCTGGCCGCCTTGCCGCGCCTGGAGGAGGTCGGCCGCAAGCGCGTGAAGAACCTCCCGGAGGCGCTCGCGCTGGAGGACCGCCGCCGCGAGGCGGTCGCCGCGGCGGGACTGCCCCGGCGCATCGCCTCGTACTCCGTGCCGCCGTTCCCGTCCTGGGCGCGCAGTCAGGGTATTCTGGAAGCCGACGTGGCCATCCGCTTCACCGTGGACGAGGACGGCGCCGTGATGCCGGGCATGCGCATCACCAGCTCCTCGGGCTACGGCCGCCTGGACAAGCTCGCGATGGAATCCTTGAAGACGTGGCGCTTCGTGCCGAAGCCCGGCGCGGGCGTGCAGTGGGGTGTGATCACCTTCAGATTCGTGACGGAGTGACCATGATGAATCCTCTCCTGTCGGTCGTGCTGGCGGCGGCGTTCCCGGCGGCGGCTCAGCCCGCCCCGGCGTCCGGCGCCGCGCCCGCTGCGGCGGCCGCGCCCGGGGCCATGCCCACGGAGGTCGTCATCAAGGCCGAGGGCGGCAAGCTCACCGACACCAAGCCGCCCCTGCAGATCACGGTGGACGCCTTCGAGACCATCCGCCCCGACCTCAAGCCCGACCAGAACCTCCTGCTCGCGGTCTCGCCGCTCACCGTCTCGTGGCGCCGCACGCACCCCGAGTTCCTGATGAACGACCGAGCCATCCAGCCCTGGCGCACGACCTTCAGCCAGAAGCCGGGCATCTCCTTCAAGATCCGCGAACAGCTCGAGAACCTGCTCGGCGGCGGCAAGGTGGACCCCAAGGAGGTCCGCAAGTGGGGCTGGAGCCTCACCATCGCCGACGAGGAAGGCCGCGTCTTCCACCACTACGAGGGCTCCGGCGACCCGCCCGAGGAACTGCTCTGGAGCGGCCAGAACGACCAGGGCGAGTGGGTCCGCGCCGGCCGCTCCTACTCGGCCGTCTACACCTTCACCAGCCCCGACGGCTCGCCGCGCACGCGCGTCGGCAACCCGCTCCTGTTCAAGGGCATCGTCCACCAGGAGGACACGGGCCTGCACATCAGCATGGACTCGTCCGTCCTGTTCGGCACGAACAAGAACGGCCAGGAGCTCGCGGCCGGCCCCGGCACCGACCTCCTGCGCTCGGCCTCGGACCTGGTCAAGCGCCGCTTCCCGTCCATCCCCATCGCGGTGCGCGTGTTCGCCAACACCAAAGAGCTGGGCCAGGCCCAGGCCGAGGCCGTGCAGAAGTTCCTTCTGCGCGACCTGATGGTCCCGTCGCGCAACGTCACCACCGACTCCGCGCGCGCTCCGTTCTCCGACCAGCGCGTCGAGGTCGTCCTGCTCAACCGCTGAGCGCCTGGCAATCCTGACTAAATAAGTCGACTGACGCTGGAGTCACCAAATGCGAAGGCCCCCCGAAAGGAGGGCCTCCGTTTTTGGGTGGCGCCTCGACCGTTCACGACCCAGTGCGCGTAGGCTGGCGACGGCTGACGAGCACTGCGCCGACGATTCCTGCCGCGAGGCAGCCCAGGTGGAGGCTTCCGAGGCTCATGACGCCGAGGAGGGGATTCACGTCCGTCCATGGCGCGAACGGCCGGACGTCGGCGTGCATGAGCCCATCAAGGATCGGATGAGAGAAGCCGCCGATGAGCCCACCGAGGAGGATCGCCGTTGCGGGTGCGTCCGTCCGCGTCGATGACGACTTGCGCTGCGGCGAAGGTGAGCCACGAAAATCGCTTAGGCGCGACGCCTTTCACGAGCAATCCGGGCCCGAAATGGAATGGAGTGACGGGCATCCCGGCAAGTATATGTCGTGAACGGGCGTCTCGCCAGCCGCCGGGCCGACCGGGGTCAGCCGGCACGTTCCGCGTGGATCAGGACGAGATGGGAACCGCGTTGGCGCGCTTCCGTCCAGCCGCGCCGCTTTAGGAAGCGCACAAGGCGCTTCGCGGTGATCGGCACGTCAGACCGTCGCCGTCACCTCGGCCTTCGGGGCGATGCGCCGATGGGGGGGTGGAAGGTCTTTCGCGTCGCGGCGGACTTCCAGGTACAGCTGGAGGGCGGCTTGGAGGTCCTTCTTCGCGGACGCTTCCGTCTTCCCGGCGCCGTAAACGCCCTTCACCCCCGGGATGCGGGCCCAAAAGCCTCCCGGCTGCTTGACGATGACGGCGCGGTAGCGGAAAGTCATCCCCATGTATACGATGAGGGTAGCAGGAAAGTTCCGCCCTTTCCAGTCAGGACGGGCGCCCGGGCTCGGCCCGGAAGGCGGCCAGCGCGTTGAGCACGGCCGCGTGCAGAGCCGCGCCGGCGTAGGCGTAAGTCATCATCCGGATCAGCGCCCGCGCCGCGCCGTCGGCCAGGAGGGGGGCGGGCAGGAGATGGACGCGGGCCACGGACAGGGCCAGGGTCCCGGCGAAGGCCAGGGCGATGAACAGGGCGTGGAGCGCGGGGGAGCGGCCGCGCTGGCGCCAGCCCAGCAGGAGAAGGACGCCGGGCATGACCAGGCCGCCGATGACGCGCAGGACGCCCAGGCCGTTGCCCAGCAGGCGCAGAGGCAGCCACAGGGCCAGCAGCAGCGCGAC
>JACQBB010000225.1 GCA_016194625.1 Elusimicrobiota bacterium
GCCGCCCCACGCGGCGGGCGCGTTCACGCGCGCGACGCCCCACGGGGCGTTCGCGGACGCGGAGCCCCCGCCGCTCTCCGGGCGCGGCGCCGGCCGGCGGCCGGCCAGGGCGCGCGCGGCGGCGGCCTGAGCGTGCACGGAGCGCTCGATGTCGGCGAGGCCGGGGACCGCGTCGAAGATCCAGGTCCGGTACTCGTCCTCCTCGACCGCGGCGGCCTTCGGGTGCTTGCGCGCGTTGGTGACCTCTTGGGGCGCCACGTCGCCGGCGGCCTCCAGGACCGACACGCCCAGGTCGGCGACGTCGTCGGTCAGCTTCAACCCCATGTCGCGGGCGGCCTGCTCGCGCTGGGCGCGGCTCAGGCCCTCCTGGAACGTCACGATCAGCCTCTTCTTGTGCTTGCGGCCCGCGTGCGCGGCGCCCGGCGCGGCGGCGGCCAGCGCCAGCGCGGCGACGGTCAGCGTCATCATGCGTCTGTTCATCTCGGTGTCTTCCCCTTGGCGCGTCGGATCCCCAGGCCTACGGAGGGTAGCCCCGAGGGCCTATGGCGGCGAGTGTCGGAGGACCTATCTGAAAATAGGTCGTAGGACCTATTTTCCTGGGTCCGCCCGCAGGGCGACGGCCGCGGACGCGGCGACGAAGGCGAGCGCGAAGGCCAGGGAGGCGAGCCGCGGCGCCAGCCACGGCGCGAACAGGGTCGCGGTGAGCCACAGCTTCGCGTTGCCCGCGCTCCCGTCGGGCAGGCGCGCGGGCAGGAACTCGAGCACGCCGTAGGCCCAGCCGGAGAGCACGTAGGCGGCCAGCGCGTGTCGTCCGAGCGCCTCCAGCGCGCGCCCGCCCCTCGGCGGGCTCTCGCCCGACAGCGCCAGGCACGTCCCCAGGCCGGCCAGGCACAGGCCCCCGGCGACCAGCGCGTACGAGCTCGTCCACAGGTGCTTGTTCAGCGGGAAGCTCCGCGCCCAGACGCCCCCGAGCGCGGCCAGCAGGACGCCCGCGGCGGCGAGGCGCGGCGCCGCGCGCGCGCCGCCGTCGGCGGCGAGGCGCCGGCCGGCGGCCAGCCCGATCAGGCTCGTCGCCAGCGCGGGGAGCGTGCTCAGCAGGCCTTCGGGGTCCTGCAGCGGCGTCTCGAGGTGGCCGCCCATCAGCGCGCGGTCGAGCCAGGACGCCAGGTTGCCCTCCGGCGTCAGCGCGCCCGCGCCGTGCCCGGGCACCGGGACGCGCGTCAGCAGCAGCCAGTAGCCGCCGAGGAGGGCGGCGACCGCGGCCGGCTCCAGCGCCGGGCGGTCGAGGAGCAGGAAGCCGGAGGTCCCGAGCGCGCATAGCGCGATCCGCTGCAGGACTCCCGGCCAGCGTATCCCGTGGGCCTCGCGGAACACGAACACGTTGACGAACAGCCCGAGCGCGAACAGCGCGAGCGCGCGCCGCGCGGAATACGCCGCGAACCCGGCCGGCGTGCCGCCGCGCGCGCGCCGCGCGGCGAACGACAGCGCGGCGGAGACGCCGAGGACCACGAGGAACGACGGGAACACCAGGTCCGCCAGCGTGAGGCCGTGCCACGGCGCGTGGTCGAGCAGCGGGAACACCTCGTCGCTGCCCGAGCAGTTCACGAGGATCATCCCGGCGACCGTGAGGCCTCGGAACAGGTCCAGCGCGCGCAGCCGCTCCATGCTTCCAGTATAGGCCCGGAGGACGGCGCGCACAAGGCGCGAACGGTCCTCCCCGTCAGTCGTATGATATCCGCATGACGACCCTCGCCGCCGTGCTCGCCGCGCTCCTCTCCGTCCCCGCCGCCGCGCGCACCGCCGCCGCGGCCCCACCGCCCCGGATGAGCGCCCGCGAGCGCGCGCTGCACGCGCTCGAGCGGCTCGGCTACGGCCCCCGGCCGGGGGAGGTCGAGGCGGTCGAGCGCCTGGGCGTCGACAAGTGGGTCGCGGCCCAGCTCGACCCCGCGTCGGTCCCCGACGCGGCGCTCGAGGAGCGCCTGAAGGCCTACCCGAGCCTGGCGATGACCGGCGAGCAGTTGATGGACGCGTACCCGAACATGAAGCGCAAGCGCCTGCTCGGGATGTTCGGGAGCTCGAAGCCGCCGCGCGACGTGGCCTGGGACCTCGCGTCGGCGAAGCTCCTGCGCGCGGTCTACTCCGAGCGCCAGCTCCAGGAGGTCCTGACCGACTTCTGGTTCAACCACTTCAACGTCTCCGCGGCCAAGAACCAGGACCGCTGGCTGATCATCCCCTACGAGCGCGACGTGATCCGCCCGCGCGTGTTCGGCAAGTTCCGCGACCTGCTCGGCGCCGTCGCGCACAGCCCGGCGATGCTCGTCTACCTGGACAACTTCCAGAGCACGATCGACGCGCGCTACGCGCCGGCCGGAGCGCAGGAGGACATCGCGGAGATGGAAGGCGCGATGGCCAGGAACCCGAAGGGGCGCCGGAAGCTCGGCCTGAACGAGAACTACGCGCGCGAGCTGCTCGAGCTGCACACGCTCGGCGTGGACGGGGGCTACACGCAGAAGGACGTGACCGAGCTCGCGCGCATCCTGACCGGCTGGACGGTCGAGCGTCCGAACCCCAAGACCAAGGACAAGGCCGCGGACTGGGTCTTCCGCTTCAAGCGCCGCATGCACGATCCGGGCGAGAAGACGCTCCTCGGCGAGACGTACGCGTGGGCGGGCGAGGCCGAGGGCGAGAAGGCGCTCGACGCGCTCGCGCGCCATCCCGCGACCGCGCGCTTCGTCGCGCTCAAGCTGTGCCGCCGGTTCGTGGCCGACGACCCGCCGCAGGACCTGGTGGACGCCGTCGCGCGCCGTTTCACGGAGACGGACGGCGACCTGCGCGAGACCTACCGCGCGCTGTTCGAGTCCGACTGGTTCTGGGAGCGGCGCTGGTTCCGCAAGAAGGTGAAGACGCCGCTGGAGTTCGTCGCGTCGGCCCTGCGCGCGACCGGCGCCGAGGTCCGCGACCCCGAGCGCGTCGCGCGCTCGCTCGACGGCCTGGGCATGCCGCTGTACCGCTGCGAGCCGCCGACCGGCTGGCCCGACCGCGCGGAGGCGTGGGTGAACGCCGGCGCGCTGGTGTCGCGCCTGCGCGCGGCGCAGTCGCTGTTCTCCGGGAACCCGAACGCGCCCGCCGCGGCGTCGGCGGCCGCGGACGGGGCCGACCCGAGCGACGGGCGCGCGCTCGTCGCCCGGCTGACCGACGCCTACCTGGGCGGCGTGGTCTCGGAGCACACGCGGGACGCGCTGTTCCGGCGGCTCGAGGACCCCGAGGTGTCCCGCGCGCGCCTCGACGACCGCCGGCGTTCGTTCCGCGTCGACCGCCTGGCCGCGCTCGTGCTCGGCTCGCCGGACTTCCAGAGGAGATGACCATGAGCGGGAAAGCCCTCACGCGCCGCGAGTTCCTCGCCCTCGGCGGGCTGGCCGCCGCCTCCTGGGGACTGCCGTCGTGGGCGCGCGCCGCCGCGCAGGCCGCGCGCCGCTCCGGCAAGACGCTCGTCGTCGCGCTCCAGCGCGGCGCGATGGACGGACTTTCCGCGGTCGTCCCGTTCGGCGACGAAGCCTACCGGAAAGCGCGGCCGTCGATCGGCCTCCCCCCGCCCGGGAAGGACGGCGGCGTGCTCGACCTGGACGGGACCTTCGGCCTGCACCCGGCGCTGGCCCCGCTGCTGCCGCTGTACAAGGACGGGACGCTGGCGCTGGTGCAGGCGGCGGGCTCGCCGGAC
>JACQBB010000226.1 GCA_016194625.1 Elusimicrobiota bacterium
CGCGTGCCTGCACTGCTGCACCGACTCGGCGCCGGGGAAGGCCCTGCCCCACGAGCTGTCGCGCGAGCGCGCGCTGTCCCTGGCCCGCGAGATCGTCGCCGCGGGCGTGCCTTACGCGATGATCGTCGGCGGCGAGCCCACCCTCGTCCCGCACTTCGCCGAGGTGTGCCGCGTCCTGTCCGACGGCGGCGTCCTGCTCAAGATCGAGACCAACGGCATGGCCTTCGACCCGGGCCTTCTGAAGGGCCTGGCGGTGCGCTCGGTGCAGATCTCCCTGGACGGCGCCACCCAGGAGACCTACGCCCGACAGCGGCCGGGGGGGGACCTCTCCAAGGTCCTCGCCGCCTGCCGCGGGACCGTCGCCGCCGGCCTGCCGCTGGAGGTCACCTTCGCGCCGACCCGCCTCAACATCCATGAGGCGAAGGCCGTCCTGGACCTGGCGGTCTCCGTCGGCGCCTTCCGCTTCAACACCGGCCGGCTGATGCGCTTGGGCACCGCGGCCAAGCTGTGGGACCGTCTGGAGCCGTCGGCGGCCGAGTACGCGGCGTTCCGCGCGATGCTGGAGGCCTCGAAGGCCCCCATCGAGCTTTGCTATCTTCCGTTCTCCATGGAAGAGGAGCTGGCCGGACGCCGCATCGAGCCGTCGGGCACGCTCCTCGTCCTGCCGGACGGCCGCGTGAAGGTCTTCGCGGCCCTGCCGTACACCTGCACCGATCTGACGAAGCATTCTTTCTTGGAGGCGTGGGACGCGTATCGCAAGGCCTGGAGCGATCCGCGCGTCCGCAACGCCCTCGAGCGCCTCTCCGCGGACCCCGGGTACGCGGCGAAGGCGAATCAGTGGGTCCCGCTGGATTCGATGTCTCACGATCTGCCGGTCGTGGTCTGACCGGCAAAAGGGAGTAACAATGAACGACCAGAAGACCGTGACCGATGCCAAGGCCGAGCCGAAGCTCGCTTGGGAGACGCCCTCCATGGAGGAAGTCTCCGAGCGCGTGATGGCCCAGCCGTACATCCGGTTCACGTGATGCACCGGAGGGGGGCGTCCGTGGGCGACTACGGCGCCCCCCTCTTTCTTGCCTGGCAGTTGACCAACGATTGCACCGGTCGCTGTCTGCACTGCTGCGAGGAGTCAGGCAAGGACTTCGTCTGGAAGGACGAGATGGACCGCGCGCAGTGCCTGTCGCTGGCCCGGCAGATCGTGGACCTCGGCATCGCGTACGTCGCCTTCGGCGGCGGCGAGCCGATGAGCTCCCCGCACGTGTGGGAGATCTACGACATCCTGTCCAAGGGCGGCGTCGAGATCAAGATCGAGACCAACGGCCTCGACCTGGACGACGCGGCCTGCGACCGCCTGAAGGCGATGAACATCGCCTGCGTGCAGATCAGCATCGACGGCGCCGTCGCGGCCACGCATGAGAAGCTGCGCCCGGGTTCCGGTTATCGCCCCGCCTGGGACGCGCTCGACCGCCTGGTGGCGCGCGGCCTGGAGCCGGAGCTGGTCTTCATCCCGACCAAGTTCAACGTCAAAGAAGCCGTCGCCGTCTATGAGCAGGCGGCGGCCAAGAAGATCCGCACCTTCGTCACCGGCCCGATGATGCGCCTGGGCCGCGCCGCCCACGCCTGGGACTCGCTGGCCTGCGCCGACGAGGACTGGTCCGAGGCCGTGATGGGCCTGAAGGCCGCCGCGGCGGCGCTGAAAGGTCCGCGCCTGGCGGTGTACCCGTGGGGCATCCAGCACGAGATGAAGACGCGCGCCGAGAGCCCGCAGTCGATGGTGCTGGTGGTCCCCAACGGGCGCGCGAAGCTCCTCAACGCCCTGCCGTTCGCCGTGGCCGACCTCAAGAAGGACTCCCTCGCCTCCGCCTGGCCGAAGGTCGGGGCCGCCTGGAAGTCCCGGGAGGTCCAGGACTTCGTGCGCCGCGCGCAGACCGAGACCGACCTGCTCAAGCACGCCAACGAGTGCTGGGACCTGTCCGTCTCCGCTTGACGCGGGCTCTTCCGTTGCGCCGCTCAAAGTCATGAGGGTCCGGGGCCTCGCCGCCGCCGTCCTCGTCGCCGCGGCCGTCGTCACCGGCGGCTGCGCGTCCGACCCGTTCGCGGTGGCGCAGGAGCGCCCCGCCCCGCGCGTCCTGGTCCGCCAGCACGCCACGCCCGGCTCCAGCCGGGTGATGCGCTGCACCTACGCCGAGGCCTACCGCGCCGCGGCCCGCGCCTTCGACCGCACGCCTTACTACTCGGTGAAGCGGGAGCGCGCCGCGCTGTACGCCGACGACTTCCACGACCTCGTCTCGGTCGGGGTGTTCCTGCGCTCGACCGGCGAGGAGGAGCGCACGCGGGTGGAGGTTCTGGCCCTGCGCGCGGACCCCGAGACGGACCCGGGCCTGCGCCGCCGCACCGAGGCCGGCTACCTCGACGAGATCGAGGGGGAGGTGCGCCTCCTGCGCGGGGAGCCGGCGCCGGCCCGCCCCGCCGCGGCGGCCGTCTCGGCGCGGGGCGCGGCGACGTCGGCCGTGGACTCGGTCGCGGGGCTGACGGCGCGCTCTCGGCCCGGCGACTGGGCGATCATCGTGGGGGCGGAGCGCCATCAGTGGCTGGGCGACTCCGAGTACGCGGGCCGCGACGCCGAGGTGTTCCAGCGCTACGCGGAGACGGTGCTCGGCGTGCCCAAGGCGCACGTGATCGCCCTGCGCGACGCGGACGCCTCGCGCGAGTCGGTCCTGCGCGCGATCGCGCGGCTGAAGGCCTCCGCGGGCGCCGAGGCGCGCGTGTGGTTCTACTTCGCGGGGCTGGGGGCGTCCGACGAGGGCAGCGGCGCGCCCTATCTCATCACCTGGGACGCCAGCCCGCGCTACTGGGTCACGACCACGCTCCCGCTGGCGGAGCTGTACCGCGAGCTGGGAGGCATCGACGCGGCGCAGATCGTGGCCGTCCTGGACGCGTCCTTCTCCGGCGCCGGCGACCGCTCCTGGTCCGAGTCCGACCACGCGCCCGGCTTCCGCGAGGTGCGCCCGCAGGCGGCCCTGACGGGCCTCCTCTCGATCCTGTACGCCTCCCAGCCCGGCGAGACGGCGCAGACGCTCGACGAGCAGGGCCACGGGCTGTTCACCTACCACCTCCTGCGCGGCCTGCGCGGGGAGGCGGCGGGAGGGGGGCGGCGCCTGGACCTGGAGGACCTGGCGCACTTCGTCTACCGCGAGGCCAGCGCCGACGCCAAGGCCCGCGGCCGCGTCCAGTCCCCGCACCTCGACTCGACCGGCCCGCTGACGCCGGTCTGGTCGGAGTAGGCCCTCCGGCCCTCCGGGCCGTGGCCCGTCCGGCCCAAGCGCTCGCGCGCGCCCACGGCTACACTGTGTTCAGATGAGCAAGGCCCTCGCGACGCTCCTGGCGCTCCTCCTGCTGGCCGCGCCCGTCCGTTCCCAGGTCGTCTCCGCCGCCGCGTCCGCCCGTTCCCCCGTCGTGCCGGTGGTGCCGCACGGCGCCTACATGAGCGCGCTCGGCACGCAGGCCGCGGCGCTGACCCAGGCGGCCGCGCTGACCACGCTCCCGACGGCTTTCTCGCGGACCCTGGCCGCCGCGCCCGCCGCGGCCGCCGCGACGCCCGAGGCCTTCGCCGCCCGCTCCGCCCTGGTCTCCGCCCTGGCCGCGCCCGCCTCCGCCAAGGCCGTGCCCGCGCTGGCCGCCGCCGTGCGCGAGTCGGGGGGCAAGCACGCCGACTCCGCCGCCGAGGCCATCGAGGAGCTGGGCAAGGCGATCAAGGACGCCCCGGCCGGCGAGCGCCGCGGCCTGGCCTCCGCCGCGTCCGCGCTGAACGCGCGCTTCGACGGCGCCTCCGCGGCTCCGGGCGAGTCCATCGATTTCGACGCCATCCCCACCGACGCCGGCGAGCGCTCGGAGAAGAAGGCGCGCAAGGCGATGAAGAAGGACCGCCGCGAGGTCCTGGACCTGGAGGAAGCCCTGGCGGCCTCCAAGGAGCGCGCGGTTCTGGTCGTCCTTCAGGGCATGGACGCCGCGGGCAAGGACGGCGTCATCAAGCGCGCCCTGCGCCTGAACCCGGCGTGGACGAAGGTCGCGTCCTTCAAGAAGCCGACGGAGGAGGAGGCGAAGGAGGACTTCCTCGCCCGCATCAAGCGCCAGCTCCCGCAGAAGGGCGTCATCGGCGTGTTCAACCGCTCCCACTACGAGGACCTGGTCGTGCCCAAGGTGTACGGGACCTTCTCGAAGGACGAGGTCGAGTCCCGCTACCGCAAGATCAACGAGTTCGAGAAGGAGCTGGTCGCGCAGGGCGTGCTCATCGTGAAGATATTTTTACACGAATCGAAAACAGTGCAGAAGGAGCGCCTGCAGGCCCGTTTGGACCGCCCCGAGAAGCGCTGGAAGTTCTCCATGGCCGACCTGGAGACGCGCAAGATGTGGGATCAGTTCCACGCGGCCTATGCCGAGGTCATCGCCCGCACCAGCACCCCCTGGGCGCCGTGGCGCGTGATCGGCGCCGACGACAAGCCCAACCGCGACGCGAAGGTGGCCCGCATCCTGCGCAAGGCGCTCTCGCGCCTGGGCCTGCGCTTCCCCGACCCGCCCGACACGAAGGGCGTGGTCATCCCCGACTGACGGGCCGTCGGCTCAGTCCGGGCCGACGATGTCCACCGACACCTCCACCGCCGGGACCGCGCCGCGGTTCTCCAGCCAGTGGCGGGTGTTCCGGTCCTCGGGCCAGCCCAGGCCGGGTCCGTAATCGGTCGCGACGCCGTCGCGGTGGTCGGTGATGACGCCCGACAGCACGTAGACCAGCCCCGGCCGGCCCTTGTGGTCGTGCAGCGGCCCGAACACGGCGCCGGGCGCGAAGGTGAACAGGCGCATGCGCAGCTTGCGGCCCGCCATCCCTTCGATCTCCGGCCCCAGGTCCACGGAGGACAGCAGGCGCGAGGTGACGCCTTGGGTGGGGGGGACTTCTTCGCTCATCGCTCCTCCTCGGTCAGCCTTGGTAGCCGCCGGTGGAGGGCGGCGGCGTGGTCCCGGGCGGGGGCGTGCCCGCGGCGGGCGCCGCCGCCGGGGCGCGCGCGCCGGGGTCGTTGAGGACGAAGATGTCCACGTCCAGCCGCGCGCCCATCACGCCCAGCCAGCGCAGGTCGTCGCGCTCGAAGCGCAGCATCGGCGCCTGCTTGCGGTGGACGGTGCACACGAACTCGATCGAGCACTCGTTGACCAGCGCCCCGATCTTCTGCGCGGCGGGCGCCAGGCGCTTGAGCATCGCCTTGATGTGGTCGTCCAGCGACGCGCTGAAGATCGCCTTCGACTCCATCACGAAGCCGTGCTTCTTCTCCACGTTGCCGAACCGCCCGCGCGCGTCGCCGAGCTTCCACGTCTCGTCGGCGGTCAGCCCGGTGCGCGCGGCGATGTCGGCGGCGCTAAGCGTCGCGCTCAGGATGCGGAAGGTGACGGCGGTCTGCTCTCTCAGGGCCATGCCGCGAGTTTAGCCGGGCGCGCGCGCCCCGTCAAGGCCGGGAGTCCCGGGGCTGAACCGCGCGGACGCGCCCCCGACTCGTATAAAAAGACTATACCGCCCGGCTCCGCAGTCTATCGCCCCTCTTCCCATCGTCCCACACTGGAATAATTCCAATAACCCCTCTATAATCCGAGGAAGCACGCTTATCAGTAGTCGTGCTATACAGGCCAATCCAATCTTAAGTTAGGTTGCCTGGAAAAAGATGAAACTAAAGTGGGGAATCGCGGTAGTGTTCGTAACACTGGGCGCCATCTTTGGCGCAAAGTTCGTTCTTCTGTGGCTCAGCGCTGCCTTTTCAGAAGCACCCATATCAGTTATTTTTCACCAGCAAGGGAAGTGGCGCGGCTTTCTCGGTCTGGCTTCGGATGTTCAGCTAGCATCCGATTCAGATCCACTGATAGCTTTTCATGCCGTAAGTCGCCTATTACACCATTGCGATCAAACGGATGGCATGATCAGGCTAGCCCAGAAGGAGCGGAGGCCGGAAGTTCAGTGGCGGCTTCTGCAGTCGCTAGGTTCATGCATGGATTCGCGCACGATCCCAATCTATCTCGAAGCTTTACATTCAGATAATCAGGTGGTAGTCGCTGTAGCCGCGCAAAGTCTCGGTATGCTGAAAGCGAAAGAAGCTATCCCGGAACTTGAACCTCTTGTTGAGCGCTACGAACCGAAAGTTGCGGGGGTGATTGCCTACGCTTTGAGCCAAATAGGAGAACGGAAGGTGTCCTATCCGTGGGCCGTTAAGGTTCTCTCCCGACCGAAGCCGGACAAAGACATAGGCTCACAGGATTCTCTAAGTCGTTACTACGCCAGCAAGGTTCTCGAGGAAGTTGGAGACCGCAACGACTTGAGATATCTTGAAATGAACAAAACTCACATGGGACTCAATGTGGAATTTAAAGAAACTGAGCGGATTCTTAGAAGCCGATCGGCGAAGAATTAAGCAACCTAACCATTCGCTTCTGCCGCCCGCCGCCTCGTTTGGGTGGATAGTTGAAGCGGCGTCGGCAGAGCGTCTGCGTTAGCGGTACTTAGCACATGATAACTATAGCCGCCGTTCTTGTGGCGCTCGCCGCCCCAGCTTTCGCTGGAGGTGACTATGTCGCTGGACGGATAACGACTTTTTCAGGAAAGGCTGGGCACTATAAGATGCACTTCGTCCAAACGGCGAAAACGGAGGCGCTCCTCCGCGGATGCCCCGAATTTGATGTCAGCATCGATTTCAAACGCGTGCCCGCTCTGCCTTTAGGGCAATCATCCAATCCATCGCAAAAACAGACCATTGCCGCAGCTGAGTATCTCCAGAAAGCGCAGACAAGCGGACGGGAGATCAATTTCGGATACATGGGATCGGGATTAATCCCAACCGGAAAGACATGCTCATTTTCCAGCTTTGGCTTAATGTTGATGGACGACAGAGAGAAAGGCAAAGAGAAGACCAAGGAATTTGTCCTCGCGTTTCATGATCAAGTATGACCGCTAACCATTCGATTCTGCGGACGGCGGCCTCGTTTGGTTGGACTGCGGTAGCCGCCGCCGCTCATCCTCGGCGTTGAGACGGGGCCAGGAAGCGCCGATGAGCGGGCCGTAGCTCAACTTCGAGGGGCGGACGGTCCTCCAATCGACCGTTCCGGTCCGGGAACTAGCTGGGACTAGCACCGGCGCAGGTCGAATCACTCGAAACGCGATTCCGGTGACGCTGGAGTCACCATTTTCCGGCCGCGCCGCTAAACGGCTCGGCGTCAGTGGCGGAAGTGGCGCACGCCGGCGGCGACCAGGGCCACGCCCTTGCGGTCGCAGGCCAGCGCGGCGTCGCGGTCCTCGGCGGCGCCGCCGGGGTGGATGACGGCGGAGACGCCGCCTTCGGCGGCGGCGAGGATGTGCTCGGCGGTGAGGGCGCCGTCGGAGGCGAGGACCAGGGGCTCGCCGGCGGCGAGGA
>JACQBB010000173.1 GCA_016194625.1 Elusimicrobiota bacterium
CTGGCGCTGATGCGCGAGATGGCCCGCGACGTGCGCCGCGGCGAGAACAAGGCCCGCGACATCGCCTTCAAGCCCGCGCGCGGCCGCCTGGCCGACACCTTGCTGCGCATGATGACGCCCAAGAAGCCCTACCCGATCGTCGCCGGCATCAAGCGCCGCGACCTGGCCGAGATGGCCGGGCTCACCATCGAGACCACGGTGCGCCTCCTCAAGGACTTCGAGGAGCGCGAGATCCTGCGCAAGAAGGACAAGGACCTCCTGATCGTCGGCGAGGACCGCCTGCGCGCGCTGGCCGGCTCCGCCTCCTAAGACCGCCCGGTCCTAGGCCCTTCCGCCCTTCCCCGTCGGGACCTCCGGCCCAGCCGCCTAGGCCTTTTGACCTAAGTCAATTGAGGCCTATCAAGTCATCAGCTTGACCGCGCACATTGGGCGGCGCGCGCGCGGCGCGCTACACTGTCACTGTCGTCATAAACCAGATTTCGACAAGACAGATTCCACGGAGATAAGACAATGTTCACCCTGATCCTGACGGTCGCGATGACGCAGACGGCCCCGGCCCCGAAGCCGGTCGCGCAGTTCCAGCCGTGCGTGTGGCCCAACAAGTGCGTGAGCCAGCCGGTCGCCCAGTTCCAGCCGTGCGTGTGGCCCAACAAGTGCGCCGCGCCGGTCGCCCAGGTCCAGACCTGCGTGTGGCCGCACAAGTGCGCCACGCCGAAGTCCTAAGAACGCTCCGGACCGTAACACCACCAGGGACGCACGAAGGCCCCGACCCCTCGGGGCCTTCTTCTTTTGAGGGTCAGGCCTTAACTTATTTGACTTGTTCGGTTAACAAGTCAAATAAGTTAAGGCCTGACCCTCTTTCAGGTGTTGAAGAGGCGGTCGCCGGCGTCGCCCAGGCCGGGGATGATGTAGCCGTGGTCGTTGAGGACGGGGTCCACGGCGGCCGTGAAGATGGGCACGTCGGGATGGTCCTTGTGGACGCGCGCGACGCCCTCCTTGCACGCGAGCAGCGTGAGCAGGGCGATGTTCTTGGCGCCGTCGGTCTTCAGGATGTGGATGGACTCCGACGCCGAGCCGCCGGTGGCGAGCATCGGGTCGCACAGGATCACGAAATGGTCGGAGATCTTCTTGGGCAGGCGGACGTAGTAGCGCACGGGGTTCAGCGTCTTCTCGTCGCGGTACAGGCCGATGTGGCCGATCGAGGCCTTGGGGGCCAGCTCGAGCAGGCCGGGGATGAGGCCCAGGCCCGCGCGCAGGACGGCCACGAAGGTCAGCGGCTGGTCGAGCACGACCGAGGGCGCGGTCTTCAGCGGCGTCTGCACCGTGGACTTGCGCGTGCGCACGCCCTTGAGCACCTCGCAGCCGACCAGCAGGCCGACCTCGGCCATCAGGCGGCGGAAATCCTCGGGGGTGGTGCGCTTGTCGCGCAGGCGGGCCAGCTTGTCGGTGACGAGGGGGTGGTCGCTGACGTGGAGCTTGGGCATGGTCGCTCTCCTCACTTCAAGACCTCTAAGACGACCGACGCGCGCCGCGGGGCCTTGGGGCCGATCGCGAGCGCGGACAGATATTCCTTGGTCCCGGCGGACAGACGGGCCTCGTCGGCGGCGCGGATCTCGGCCAGCGCGTCGCCGCGGCGCACGCGGTCGCCGACCTTGCGGTGGAGGATGAGCCCCGCCCCGTAGTCGAGCGCCTGCTCCTTGTACGCGCGGCCGGCGGCGATGAGCACGCCGGCGTGGCCGATCTTGCGGGCGTCCAGCGCGGTGATGAAGCCGTCCTTCGGGGCTTTCACGGTCCGGGACTTCTTGGCGACCGCCAGACGGTCCGGGTCGTCGATGACGCGGACGTCGCCGCCCTGGGCCTTCACGATGTCGCGGAATATCCTCAGGCCGGAGCGGTCGGCGATGCGGTCGCGCATCATGTCGGCGCCGCGCTCCGCGCTCTTGGCCAGGCCGGCGAGCTTCAGCATCCAGCCGCCCAGCACGAGAGTGCACTCCAGATAGTCGGGCGCGGTCTCGACGCCGTTCAGGATCTCCAGCGCCTGGCGCACCTCCAGCGCGTTGCCCACGTAGCGGCCGAGCGGCTGTTCCATGGCGGTGAGCACGGCGACGGTGGGCATGCCGAGGCCCTTCGAGGTCTTGACCAAGGCCTTGGCCAGGCCGCGGGCCGAGGCCGCGTCGCGGAAAATGGCCCCGGAACCGACCTTCACGTCCAGCACGAGCGCGTCCAGCTCCTCGGCGGCCTTCTTCGAGAGGATGGAGCCGACGATCAGCGGCCGCGCGGGCACGGTCGCGGTGGCGTCGCGCAGGGCGTACAGCGTGCGGTCGGCCGGAGCGAGGTCCGCGGACTGGCCGAACAGGCACACGCCCAGGTCCTTCATCTGCTTGCGGATGCGCGGGAGGGGGAGGCGCACGCGGAAACCCGGGATGGACTCCAGCTTGTCGAGCGTGCCGCCGGTGTGGCCCAGGCCGCGGCCCGACATCATCGGCACGGCCAGGCCGCACGCGGCCGCCAGCGGAGCCAGCGCCAAGGAGACGCCGTCGCCGACGCCGCCGGTGGAGTGCTTGTCGGCCTTGGGGCGGCCGAGCTTGCCCAGGCCCAGGCTCGCGCCGGAGCGCGCCATGGCGCGGGTCAGGGCCACTGTCTCGGCCTCGTCCATGCCGCGGCACACGACGGCCATCAGCCAGGCGGAGAGCTGGTAATCCGGGACGAGCCCCGTCGCGGCGGCGCGGGCGACGAAGGCCAGCTCCTCCGGCGTGTGCCGTCCCCCGTCGCGCTTCTTCGCGATGAGGTCGAGGAAGAGCATGGCGCCCCTCAGATCGCCTTGATCAGGTCGCCGAGGACGGCGCGCAGGTCGTCGGAGACCCGGTTGCCCAGCGCCAGCACGTCGCCGTGGTTCTGGATGGAGCCGGGCAGGCCCGCGGCCATGTTCGAGGTCCACACCAGGGCGCCGACGGTCACGCCCATCTGGCGGGCGGGGATCACCTCGGGCACCACCGACATGCCGACCACGTCGCCGCCGAGCGTGCGGAAAGCCTTGATCTCGGCCGGGGTCTCGTACGACGGGCCGCCGACGGCGGTGTACACGCCGGTGTGCACGGGCGTCTTGCGCTTCTTGCAGACGTTCAGGATGACCTTGGACAGGCGCTTGTCGTAGGCCTGGGTCATGTCGGGGAACATCGTCCCGAACTCCTCCTCGTGGAACGCCCGCAAGGGGTTGCGGCCCATCAGGTTGATGTGGTCGGTGAGGACGGTGAAGTGGCCGGGCTTGATCTTCGGCTGCATCGAGCCGACCGCGGCGGTCACGATCAGCGTCTTCAGGCCCAAGTACTCCAGCGTGCGCACGGGCAGGGCGATGGACTCCATCGCGTGGCCCTCGTAGTAGTGGAAGCGGCCCTGCATCACGGCCACGTTCTTGCCGTGGGCGCGGCCGAAGATCAGTTTGCCCTCGTGGCCCGGCACGGTCGTGCGCGGGAAGCCGGGGATGTCGTTGTAGGGGATGGTGCGCGCCTTGTCGAGCGTGGGGACCGCCTTGGCGAGGCCCGAGCCCAGCACGAAGCCGACGTCCGGACGGAAGTCGGGGGCCTTCTTGCGGATGTAGGCGGCGGCGGCGCGGATCTGGTTGACGTAGATCTTGATCTTCATGAGTGCGCAGATTCTATCAAATCGGACCGCCGGACCACGCTCAGCGAGCCGTTGGCCTCCAGGATCGCCTCGTGGATGTCCTTCAGGTCGTGCAGGCCCTGATGGCGCAATAGGATGTGGAGCTCGCGCGAGGCGATGCGGCACTTCTCCAGGTTCTGCGCGACGAGTTCGCCCTTGTACACGAGCAGGACCGGCCGCCCCTGGATGAAGTCCGACAGCCGCTTCGAGCGGAACGACGCCCAGCCGACCAGCGCGCTCATGCCCACGACGACGGAGGCCAGCACCAACCCGCCCGGCAGCGAGTTGTCGCCTCCGTCCATCGCGTTCTGCACCGCGTTGCTCACCAGCAGCAGCGCGACGAACTCCGCCGGGCCCATCTGACCGATCTGCCGCTTGCCGCCGAGGCGGAGGAGCAGCAGGACGAACGCGTACACCACGGCGGCGCGCAGCAGGAGTTGACCGAGGGGGAGAGACGGCGACCAGAGGGTATCCATGACGGGATTCTACCTTTGCCGCGGGCCGAGTTGCCCGCGCTGTTCAAAGGAGGACTGTTGCCGGCAACAGTCGGGACTGTTGGCGCCAACAGTTGTAAACTTTGCTCGGAAGGACGAACGACATGAGCATGAGTCACGAGGAATACATGGCGCAAAGGCTCTCACGCTGGCAGGCGATCGCTCAAAACGTTCTGGACGGGAAGATGGACCCGGTCGACGGCTGCCTCGAGTTGTTCGAAGGGGCTCACGAAACGTTCCCGGAATTCCGGGAAATCCTCGACATTCACAGCGAGCTCGACCACATCCCACGCGGGGCCGGCGAAACCCTCGCGAGCGATGAATTCAAGCGGCGCCTCCTCAAGGAAAAAGAAGAGCTCTCGAAGTTCTACGGCGAAGCGATCATCGCGGTCTGCCGAAAGATCGTCGACAAAAAGAAGCTCTGAATCGCCGCGACATCGCTGGCTCTCCGGCGCGAGTTTTTCTAGAATCGGTCCATGCCCACCGCCACCCTCGACGGAACCGACCTGAAGTCCCTGACGCGCGACATGCGCGTCGACATCATCCGGATGATCGAAGCCGCCGGCAACGGCCATCCGGGCGGCTCGCTCTCGGTCATCGACATGCTGACCGTGCTCTACTGGAAGTTCCTGAAGCACGACCCGAAGAAGCCCGACTGGGCCGAGCGCGACCGCTTCATCCTGTCGAAGGGCCACGCCTGCCCCGCGCTGTACGCGGTGATGGCCAAGCGCGGCTATTTCCCGCACGACGAGCTGATGAAGCTCCGGAAGCTGGGCTCGCCGCTGCAGGGCCATCCCGACCGGATGCGCCTGCCGGGCATCGAGTTCTCGACGGGCTCGCTCGGCCAGGGGCTGTCGGTCGGCGTGGGCATGGCGCTCGCGGCGAAGATGGACAAGAAGGATTGGCGGACCTGGGTCATCCTGGGCGACGGCGAGATGCAGGAGGGCCAGTGCTGGGAGGCCTTCATGTCCGCGCCGAAGTTCAAGCTCGACAACCTGGTCGCCGTCGTGGACTACAACGGCGGCCAGATCGACGGCCCGGTCAAGGAAGTGATGGACCTGGAGCCGCTGGCCGACAAGCTGCGCGCCTTCAATTGGGACGTGCAGGTCATCGACGGCCACGACCTGGGCGCCATCGAAGGTGCCTTCAAGGCCGCCTCCAAGACCGGCTCCGGCAAGCCGCACGCGATCGTCGCCAAGACGGTCAAGGGCAAGGGCGTCTCCTTCATGGAGAACAACATCGCCTGGCACGGCAACGCGCCCAAGAAGGACGACGCGGACAAGGCGGTCAAGGAGATCCTCAATGGCTAAGGCGACCCGCGAATCCTTCGGCGACGCGATCCTGGAGATCGCGGAGAAGAACCCGAACCTGGTCGTCCTGGACGCCGACCTGTCCAAGTCCACGATGACGCAGGCCTTCATGAAGAAGCACCCCGCCCGCCACATCGAGGTCGGCATCGCCGAGCAGAACATGGTCGGCATGGCCGCCGGCCTGGCCCTGTCGGGCAAGGTGCCGGTGCTGGCGTCCTTCGCCTGCTTCGTCATCGGCCGCCTGGAGACCATCCGCGTCTCCGCGGCGTACAACCAGACCAACATGAAGCTCGTCGGCACGCACGCCGGCATCGGCATCGGCGAGGACGGCACCTCGCAGATGGGCCTGGAGGACGTGGCCGCGATGCGCGCCCTGCCGCACATGACCGTGCTCCAGCCCGCCGACGAC
>JACQBB010000004.1 GCA_016194625.1 Elusimicrobiota bacterium
CACGTCGTCTTCGGAGGCGGCGAAGCGCCCGGAGAGCACGGCCCGCGCCTTGGCGCCCAGCACCAGCGCTTGGCTGGCCCGCGGTCCGGCGCCCCAAGACACCCACTTCTTGACGAAATCCGGCGCGGCGCCGTCCTTGGGTCGGCTCAAGCGCGCGAGCTGCACGGCGAGATTGACGACCGAATCCGGCGCCGGCACGCGGCGCACCAGGTCCTGAAGCTCCAGCACCTCGGCGGCGCCGAGCACGGGCTCGAGCTTGGGCGCGCGGTCGCCGGTGGTCTCCAGGACGATGCGGCGCTCTTCCTCCAGGCTGGGGTAGTCCATCAGCGCCATCAGGAAGAAGCGGTCGAGCTGGGCCTCGGGGAGGGGATAGGTGCCCTCCTGCTCGATGGGGTTCTGCGTGGCCATCACGAAGAAGGGCTTGGGCAAAGTGTGGGTCTGGGCGCCGGCGGTGACCTGGCCCTCCTGCATGGCCTGGAGGAGCGCCGACTGGGTCTTCGGGGGGGTGCGGTTGATCTCGTCGGCGAGCACGAGGTTGGAGAAGATGGGGCCGGGCACGAAGCGCAGGACGCGCGAGCGCGTGGCGGGGTCCTCCTGCAGGATCTCGGTGCCGGTCACGTCGGAGGGCATCAGGTCGGGGGTGAACTGGATGCGCGAGCTCTCCAGGTCTAAAATACGCGCCAGGCTGGTGACGAGCAAGGTCTTGGCCAGGCCGGGGACGCCCTGGAGCAGGCAGTGTCCGCGCGAGAACAGCGCGATCAGCACCTCCTCGACGACGGCCTCCTGGCCGACGATGACCGCGCCGAGCTGGCGGCGGATCGAGTCGCGCGCCTGGGCCAGGCGCTCGGCCATCGCGACGTCGCGGCGGGTCTCGGTGCTCATGGCTCGACTGTAGCGTTTTTGCGGCGCCTGCTCCAGGCCAACAGGAGGACGGCCAGCACGCCGGCCCCGACGGCCGTCGCCAGCAGGACGGAGCGGGGCAGGCCGCGCTCCGGCACGGTCAGGCGCGGGCTGGCGGCGACGAGCTTGTGCACGGCGCGCGGGCCTTCCTTCAGCGCGGCGAGCGAGCCGGTCAGCAGCTCGTCGGCCTGCGGTCCGCGCGCGAACAGGGAATAGCCCCAATACGCCCACGGCAGGAAGCCCGCGGCGAAGCGCAGGTCCGGGGAATCGCCCATCTTCGCCCACGCGTACACGGCGCCCGGCCCCGCGGCGGTGGCGGCGCGGCGCGCGGGGGAGACCTTCTCCAGCGGCGTCTGCGCGGCGTCGGAGACCGTCGCGCGCGCGATGGCCGCCTGGTCCTTGGGCGCGGCGTCCTCCTCCTCGACCTTCACGAAGATCACCTCGGAGCCCGAGCCCTGGATCGCCAGCACCGCGCCCTTCTGGCGCTCCTCGGGCGTCAGGTCGCGCGAGCGCAGTCCGCCGCCCAGCGCGATCGCCAGCTGTCCGTCCAGGCTCGTCGCCACGCCGCTGTCGTGCACCGCGCCGGCCGGTCCTCCCATCCGCAGCGCGCCGAACAGCGGCGCCATCATCGCCTCCGGCGCGGCGCTCGACAGCGTCGCCAGCACCGGCGGACCGCCCGCGTCCAGCGCGGCCACCAGCAGCACCGGCCGCCCCGCCGCCTCGGCGCGCAGGTAATGCGCGGTGACGCCGTTGCGGAACACCTTGGTCTCGACGCGCCCGCTCGACCGGTAATCGGCCCCCGCGCCCGCGCGGATGCGGTCCAGCGCGTGGTTCAGATACCCGCGCAGACTGGCCGCCGACGCGCCCGCCGACGCCGGCATCTTGGCGACCACGAAAGTGCTCGCCTCCGGTCCGCGCAGGGCGAGCAGGACCCCGCGCGCCTTCCGTTGAGCCGTCACATCCGTCCAACCGGGGGGAGGGTCGATGGTGGGCGCCACCTCGGCCGCGCGCGCGCCGAGAGCGATGGCGACCAGCAGTCCGGCGGCGAATCCTCTTCCCTTCATAGGCGCGAAGGGCAGTTTAACAGCCCTGCGCCGTCCGCGCAAGTCGGGTTAACGCCAGGCGGATCGGCGGCGGCTATGACTGTCCAACCAAACGAGGCCGCCGCCCGTCCAAGCCGACGTTAGCCGACGCCTCAGCCGAACTCATACCATTTGATCTCACGATCATATTTCGCCCCGCACTTTCGGCACCTCCAGTAGCCCTCGCGTTTACTCATGAGGTTCAAGCCGTAGAGAGCGATCGGGATGCCAAGCAGGACCGGAGACAGCAGCAATCCGACCAGCAGGATAAGGCACCCCGAGCCTTCGGATTTAGCGTCTGCGCCCTTTTTGAGTTGGCCCCCGCACTGCGAGCAATTCTCTGGCGGTCCAGCATATCGCGCTACCGCAGCTTGGATGGGGTGACCGCAGTTCGGACAAGCGCTTGCCTGGTCCGAGACCTCACGACTGCAATCAGGACATGTGATCAGTGCCACGGTTCATTCCTCGTTCAGCTAACGCAGGGGCTGACCAGCGGCGGCTTCAACAGTCCAACCAAACGAGGCCGCCGGGTGGTCAGGCCAATGGTTAGCCGCCTCTAATACGGCGCATCCTTGGATTTCTTTGTTCAAAATACACCTGCTGACAAGCGTTCACTAGGAATAAAATTTCGTGCGTCAATTTGGATGTGGTTTTCTGGAGACGAACGCTGCTAAATTTTAGACGGTTGAGACGGGAAAGATAATACTCATCGGCCACCAACCAGCGGGTATCAGACTGCTTCCCATCGCCGTCAGTTATAAATAGCGGGAAGCGATGCGAGAGCATCTTGAGCTGCTTCTTCCATTTGTCACCCTCTCGCTCGTCATAGTGGAAAGTGACATTCCGGCATTTCGCCATCAAGTCGCCGGCGGTTAAATCCTTCAGCGCCTTTTTTCCGCGTGTGGCGCAAACGGCAGCAAAAGCAGCGCGAATTTTCGGATCTGCCTTAATTGCGAGCACCACCGGGTGATCCGCGCGCTTATTAAACATAAGCCAAGCTTCATGAACATGTGCAAGCCAGAGACGCCAAAAGTAAAACAAGTGGCTAAATCGGTATTGGCGCTGAAATTGGTTTTTGAGCGGTCCAGCGACCATGAATGGAGTCACTAGCTTTTGAGAAAGTCCGATGTCATGTGAAGCCGCAAGCAGGCTTAGCATCCAACGAGAAGCAACATCATCTGGGAAGTACTTCCGGGGATCACGGCGAAAGGTGACAATCCCTTTAGTTAGTTCAAGCATAGCCGGAATCGGATATCGGGCCGATGCCGCCATTCTTTCTTCTTCGGATAGTTTTGATGATGCCATGAGTTAAGTGCGGCTAACTTAGGAATGAGTGGGTCTGAATATCACGGCTCCCGATAATCTCGTGTCTTCGGATTGTAGAGGGATTATTGGAATTTCGCCAGGGCGGAACAGAGTAACGAACGGGGAAGGGCGCACTACCGTTCGGCTTCAGAAGATCACGAACAGCTCCGTCAGAAGGTCAGAACGAGCTTGCCGACCGTGGTCCCGGATTCCAGGGCGCGGTGAGCGCCCGCGGCGTCGGAGGCGGGGAAGGCGGTCACCGGGGGTTTGGGCAGGCGGCCTTCGGCGGCCCAGCGGGCGACGGCGTCGAAACCGGTCTTCGCCAGTTCGGCGCGTTCGGTCAGGTAGACGACGTTGAAGCCCATCACCGCGCGGTTCGTGCCGGTCATCTCGAGAGGGGAGAAGCGCGGGATCCGGAGCCAGTTCCAGGCCAGGCGGGGCCAGGACGGGCGGCCGCCGCGCGGCATCATCTCGGCGAAGCCGTAGACGACCAGGCGGCCGCCGGGCTTGAGGCGGTCGAAGCCGGGGCGGGGGGTGGTGACGCCGTTGGCGTCGAAGACCGCGTCGAAGCCGCCGGGCGCGGCGCGGTCGATGTCGCGCCACAGGTCCGGGCCGCGAACGACGACGGCGTCCGCGCCGGCGGCGCGGGCGGCGCCGACCTTGCCGGCCGAGCCGACGACGCCGACGCTCGTCAATCCGGCGATCTTCGCCTGCGCGAGCAAAGCCAAGCCGACGCCGCCGGCGGCGGAGTGGACCAATATCGTCTCGCCGGCGACGACTTTGGCGACGCCGAACAGACCGTGGTGGGCGGTGAGCTGGACGGCGGGCAGGGCCGCGCACTCGCCGAAGTCCCAGCCGTCGGGCATGCGGCGCAGCTGGCCGGGGGCGACGGTCTGGACGGAGGCGTAGCCGCCGAAGCGCGTGAAGCCGAAGACGCGGTCGCCGTCGCGGAAGTCGGGCGAGCCGGAGCCGTCCACCACGCCGGCGAACTCGAAGCCCGGAGTGATCGGGTACAGGCCCTTCGCGGCCTCGTACAGGCCCTCGCGGACCACGGTGTCGGCGTAGTTGACGCCGGCGGCGCGGACCCGGACGCGGACCTGGCCGGGGCCGGGGACGGGGTCCGGCTCGGAGACCAGCTCCAGGGCCGAGTGGCCGCCCGGACGGCGCACGACGACGCGTTCCATGCCCCGATGATACGAAACGCCTCGCCGCGATTGGTATAATCCGCGCATGGCACAGACCGGTTTCAAGGACATCCTCTTCGCGGGCGGGCCCATCCTGGCGGGCATGATCGCCCTTTCCATCTACTGCGTCGCCCTGATCTGGGAGCGCTGGAAGTTCTTCACGCGCCAGACCGGCGGCTACTCCGAGTTCCTGGGCCGCGTGCGCGCCGCCGCCGCCGCGGGCAAGCTGCAGGACGCCGCCGCGATGACCAAGTCCCACAAGGGCCTGGCCTCCGCCGTCGTGCTGGCCACCCTGACCGGCCCGACGCACCGCGAGGAGCGCCAGCGCGCCGCCGAGCGCGCCATCGGCCGCGCCGTCGCCGAGCTGGAGAAGGGCATGGGCACCCTCGGCACCATCGCCTCGGTCGCGCCGTTCATCGGCCTGTTCGGCACCGTCGTCGGCGTGATGCGCGCGTTCCACGACCTGGCCGCCGCCGCCGGCGCGGGCCCGGGATTGGTCGCCGTCGGCATCTCCGAGGCGCTGGTCACCACCGCCGCGGGACTGCTCGTCGCCATCCCGGCCGTCGCGGCGTTCAACCACTTCAATCAACAGATCGCCCGGTTCTCGGACGAGCTCGGCTGGATGGTCGAGGAAGTCCTGGACGGCATGTCCGAGCGCACGGCGCGGTAGGAGAGGGCCATCAAAGTCGAGACCGGTTCGGCGAAGCGGCGCAAGCTGATCGCGGAGATGAACCTCATCCCGCTGATCGACGTGTCGCTGATCCTGGTCATCATCTTCATGGTGCTGACGCCCATCCTGGTCCACCACCAGCTGACCGTCAAGCTCCCGCACGCCGCCTCCGGCGAGAGCGCCGCCTCCGACACCGCCGTCACCGTCCAGATCTCGCGCACCGGCGGCGTGACCGTCGAGGGCCAGGCCGTGAAGTGGGACAAGCTGGAGCGCGAGCTGACCCTGCGCCTGCCCAAGTCCGCGGGCAAGACCTTGCTCGTCCAGGCCGACCGCACCGTCCCCGTCGAGAAGGTCGTGACCGTGCTGGACATCGCCAAGCGCCTGGGCGTCGGCAAGCTCGGGGTCGGGGTGACGCCGGAGGAGAAGTGACCGAGGCGCTGAAGCCGTACCTCGCGCGCTCGTTCG
>JACQBB010000174.1 GCA_016194625.1 Elusimicrobiota bacterium
GCCGGCGACCTCGGCCCGCCGCGCGAGGCCGTGCTGTTCAACGCGGCCGCGGCGCTGATCGCCGCGGGCCTGGCGCGCGACTGGCGCGAGGGCGTGTAGCGCGCCGCCGAGTCCATCGACTCCGGCCGCGCTCTGGGCGCGCTCGACGCGCTCAAGAGGAAGACCGCGCGATGAGCGGCCTGAACGTGCTCGGCCGCATCGGCGAGGCCACGAAGGCGCGCGTCGCGCGCTGGAAGAAGGAGCGCCCCGAGTCCGCGCTCGCCGCCGAGCCGCTGTACGCGCGCCAGCCCGGCTCGCTGGCGCGGGCGCTGGCCGCGCGGGCGCCGCGCTACATCGCCGAGGTGAAGTTCGCCTCGCCGTCCGAGGGCTTCCTGCGCGGCTCGGACGCCGCGTCCGCGGTCGAGGCCGCGCGCATCGCGGCTTCCTACGCCGACGCCGGCGCCGCCGCGATCTCCATCCTGACCGAGCCGGAGTACTTCTCCGGCGACCCGTCCTTCCTGGCCGCGGCCCGCGCCGCGCGTCCCGACGCGGTCCTGCTGATGAAGGACTTCCTGATCGACCCCTACCAGCTCGAGCTGGCCCGCGCCTGCGGCGCCGACGCGGTCCTGCTGATCGCCGCCCTGCTGGGCGAGCGCCTGCACGAGATGCTGTTCGCGGCCCGCGCCCGCGGCCTGTCGGCGCTCGTGGAGGTCCACGACGAGAAGGAGGCCGAGGCGGCCCTGAAGGCGACCGCCGACGTGATCGGCGTGAACAGCCGGGACCTGCGCACGCTGAAGACCGACCTGGCCGTCGCGCACCGCCTGGCTCCGCTGGTGACGAAGAGCGCCGTCGGCGTGGCCGAGAGCGGGCTCAAGTCGCGCGCCGACGTCGACGCGCTGGTCGCCGCCGGCTACAAGGGCTTCCTCGTCGGCACGACGCTGATGAAGTCCAAGGACCCGGGCGCCGCGCTGTCGGCCCTGCTCGTCGAGTGAGGGTCAAGGTCTGCGGCGTCACGCGCGCGTCCGACGCGCGGCGAGCCGCGCGGCTCGGCGCATGGGCGGTCGGCATGATCTTCGTGCCGGACACGCCGCGCTTCCTGACGCTCGCCCGCGCCCGCCGCGTGCGCGCCGCCATCCCGAAGGGCGTGAAGGCCGTCGGCGTGTTCCGCGACCCGTCGCGCGCGGCGCTCGGCCGCCTGGTGCGCGAGCTGCGCCTGGACATGGTCCAGGTGTACGGCCGCAAGCCCGCGGGCCTGCGCGTGCCCGCCCTGCTGGCCGGACCCGCGCGGCCCGGCCCGGTCGACTTCGTGTTCCTTGAACCGCGCCGCAGCGACGCCGACCGCCGCGCGGGCCGCGGACCGTCCGCGAAGGCCCGCCTCGCCGTCCGGAAGAAGGCCGCCGCGCTGTCCCGCCGCGGCGCGCGCGTGGTGCTGGCCGGCGGCCTGACGCCGGAGAACGCCGCCGAGGCCGCCGCCGCCCGCCCGTGGGCGCTCGACGTGAGCTCGGGCGTGGAGTCTCGCCCCGGCGTGAAGAGCGCGCGCAAGCTGAAGGCCTTCTTCGCGGCGGTCCGAAAGACCTAGACAGTTCCTAGGCCGATTGGTATCATCGGCCCTATGACCCGAACCCTCCTGGCGTCCCTCGCGCTGTGCCTGGCCGTCTCCGCGCACGCCGCGCCCCACGGCATCCTGTGGGCCCGCGGCGCCAAGCCGAAGACCTTCTCGGTCGCCCCGGCTCCGTCGGCGACGGGCGGCCTGCTGTACTACGGCGGCCCCGTGATCGCCCACGCGAAGGTGTACGCGGTGTTCTGGGGCGGCGCAGTCGCCGCCGACACCAAGGCCAACGCCGGTCCGTTCTTCGCGAACATCCTCGACAGCACCTACATGGACTGGCTGTCCGAGTACGACACCGACAAGACCGCCGTGGACGGCCGCGCCGGCACCGGCCAGCACATCGGCCGCGGGACCTTCGCGGGGTCGTACACCATCCAGCCGAAGAACGCCGCGACCTCGCTGACGGACGCCGACCTGCAGAAGGAGCTGGACGGCCAGATCGCCGCCGGGAACCTGCCCGCCGCCGACGGCGACAGCCTGTACATGATGTACTTCCCGAAGGGCGTCTCGATCTCGATCGAGGGCCAGCGCTCCTGCTCCAGCTTCTGCGCCTACCACGAGGGCTTCAAGTCCCCGCGCAACGGCCAGTCGGTGTTCTACGGCGTGATGCCCGTGTGCGGCTGGGGCTGCGGCGGCTCCGGCTGGAAGGGGCTCGAGTCCGTTTCCTCGCACGAGTGCCTGGAGGCCATCACCGACCCGTTCCCGACGCCCGGCGACAAGCCCGCCTACCCGCAGGCTTGGAACGACGCCGGCGGCCAGGAGATCGCCGACCTGTGCCAGGAAGGCTCCGGCACCGTCACAGGCCACGGCCTGACCTCCACGGTCTCGTGGGAGTGGGACAACTCGATCGGCGGCTGCGCGAAGGGCCCGTGGTCGCAGAACCCCGCCGCGGTCCTGGAGGTCGCGGCCCGGCCGCTGCCGCCGATCCCGATGCTCGAGGGCCTGCGCGGCGTGCCCGCCGCGCGCGTCTTCGCCGGGCACTGAGCCGTACCCTTTCGGAGCGCCTGCTCCATTGGTGTCTAAAAAGACACCAATGGAGCAGGGTCATTTTGGGGGGAGAACTATCACCGGTGACACGGATTATCAAGAGTGGTTCTGTCGAGAGATAGTGACGCTGGAGTCAGTCCGTGTGTCGGATACGACACTTTGAATTGTGATATCGGGATGGAGAACGAGTGATTCTGGGGCTACACTGAAAGCTCGATGTTGATCGAATCGCAGAGCCGCATTTCCCGTCCTCGATGGTTTTTGATTCTTCGCAGGGCGATTCTCGTCTATTTCTTCAGCCTTCCCCCGGTTGCGGTGGGGTTTCTGTATATTGCGGGGAAATGGACTCCAGTCGCGCATTTCGTACTGACCATCGATGAAGGCGTGAAGCTCTCGTATTGGGCAATCCTGGCTATTCCCGTTCCAGGGATGATTTTGATGGGGCTCGAATTGTATTTCGTGTTGTTTTGGAAAGTCATCTCCAAGCCCACTGACGCTAGCGTCACTCATTAGCGGCCGCCTGGCCGGCCGCCTCCGTCCGGCGACATGGACAAGCCGCGGCCCCTCTGCTATCCTTGCTCGTCAATGAAAAATACCTCTCGCGGAGCGTCGCGCGCCGGCTGGTTCGGCCCCTACGGCGGGCGCTTCGTGCCCGAGACCTTGATCGAGCCCCTGCGCGAGCTGGAGGCCGCATATGAGGAAGCCAAGCGCGACCGGCGCTTCCAGGCCGCGCTCGCGCGCGAGCTGGCGACCTATGTCGGCCGGCCGACGCCGCTGACCTACGCGGCGCGGCTCTCGGACGAGACGGGATTGAAGGTCTGGTTGAAGCGCGAGGACCTGACCCACACCGGCGCGCATAAGATCAACAACACGGTCGGCCAGGTGCTGCTCGCCAAGCGCATGGGCAAGACGCGGGTCATCGCCGAGACCGGCGCGGGCCAGCACGGCGTGGCGACGGCCGCCGCGGCCGCGCGCTTCGGCCTGCCCTGCTCGGTGTACATGGGGACCGACGACATGGCGCGCCAGGCGCCGAACGTGGGGCGCATGAAGTTCCTCGGCGCCGAGGTGGTGCCGGTGACCTCGGGCTCGCGCACGCTCAAGGACGCGACGAGCGAGGCCCTGCGCGCGTGGTCGGCGCGCAGCCGCGACACCTTCTACGTGCTGGGCTCGGCGCTGGGCCCGCACCCGTATCCGTCGATGGTGCGCGACTTCCAGTCCGTCATCGGCCGCGAGGCGCGCGCGCAGATCCTGAAGGAGACCGGCCGCCTGCCGCGCGAGGTCGTCGCCTGCGTCGGCGGCGGCTCGAACTCGATCGGCATCTTCACGGCGTTCCTGAAGGACCGCTCGGTGCGGCTCACCGGCGTGGAGGCGGGGGGAGCGGGCGTGCGCACGGGCAAGCACGCCGCGCGCTTCGCCGGCGGCACGCCGGGCGTGCTGCACGGCACCTACACCGATCTGCTGCAGGACGAGGACGGCCAGGTCCTGCCGACGCACTCGATCTCGGCCGGCCTGGACTATCCGGCCGTCGGGCCCGAGCACGCGGAGCTTCGGCGCTGCGGCCGCGCGCGCTACGCGTGGGCCACCGACGCCGAGGCCCTGCGCGCCGCGCGCGAGCTCGGGCGGCTGGAGGGCATACTGCCCGCGCTCGAGAGCTCGCACGCGGTCGCCTACGTGCTGCGCGAGAGGCGCCGCATCGGCAAAGGCGCGATCGTCGTCGTCAACCTGTCGGGGCGCGGGGACAAGGACCTCGCGACCTTGCTGCGATGAGCCCCGTCCTCGCCGAGGTCCTGCGCGCGCGCCGCGCCTCCGGGCGGGCGGCGTTCGTTCCCTTCCTCGTCGCCGGCGACCCGTCGGCCGACGCGACGGTGAAGGAGGCCAAGGCCCTCGCCGCGGCGGGAGCCGACCTCCTGGAAGTCGGCGTGCCGTTCTCCGACCCCGTCGCCGACGGGCCCGTGATCCAGGCCGCCGGCCAGCGCGCGCTCGCCCGCGGCATGAGCCTGACGCGCGCCGCGCGCCTGGTGAGCGCGATGCGCCGCGCCGGCGTGACCACGCCCGCGATCCTGTTCACCTACCTGAACCCGGTCCTGCGCCTGGGGCCGTCCGCGTTCGCGCGGCTGTGCGCCGACTCCGGCGTGGCCGCGGCGCTGATCGTGGACCTGCCCGCCGAGGACTCCGGTCCGCTGTCGAAGGCGCTGGCCGAGCGCGGCGTCGAGCTGGTGCTGCTCGCCTCGCCGACGACCACCGACGAGCGCCTGCGCGCGATCGGCCGCGCGTCGGGCTCGGTCGTGTACTACGTGAGCCGCGAGGGCGTCACCGGCGTGCGCGCGGGACTCGCGCCCGGGCTGGCCGAGCGCCTGCGGCGCGTGCGCCGCCTGACCGCCAAGCCCCTGCTCGTCGGCTTCGGCGTCGCCGCGCCCGCTCAGGCCAAGGCGCTCGCGCCGCACGCCGACGGCGTCGTCGTCGGCTCCGCGCTGGTCGCGACGGCGGCCGCCGGCGGGCCCGCCGCCGTGGGCCGTCTGGCGCGGCGGCTCGTCAAAGCTCTGGAGGACTGACTCATGCTGATCTTGATGTCGTCGGACCACTCGAAGAAGCAGCTCTCGGACGTGCTCGCGCGCGTCAAGAAGCTCCGCCTCAAGCCGCACGTGATCCCGGGCAAGAACTCGGTCGCCGTCGGCGTCACCGGCAACGCGGGCGCCCTCGACCCGGGCCTGTTCGAGAGCCTGCCCGGCGTCCTGCAGGCGATGCGCGTCACGCGTCCCTACAAGCTGGCCGGGCGCGACTTCAAGCACGGAGACACGATCGTCCCGATCGGTCCTTACCAATTGGGCGGGCCGGGCCTGGTCGTCATCGCGGGCCCCTGCGCCGTCGAGAGCGAGGAGCAGCTGATCCGCATCGCGCACGCGGTCAAGAAGGCGGGCGCGCAGCTGCTGCGCGGCGGCGCGTTCAAGCCGCGCACCTCCCCGTACGCGTTCCAGGGGCTGGGCAAGAAGGGCCTGCAGCTGCTCGCCCGCGCGCGCAAGGAGACCGGCATGCCGGTCGTCACCGAGGTGCTCGACCAGCGCTCGCTCGACGACGTGGCCGAGTTCGCCGACGTGCTCCAGGTCGGCGCGCGCAACATGCAGAACTTCGCCCTGCTCAAGGACCTGGCCAAGCTGCGCAAGCCCATCATGCTCAAGCGCGGCCTGTCGGCCACGCTCGACGAGTGGCTGATGTCGGCCGAGTACCTTCTCAGCGAGGGCAACGACAAGGTCTTCCTGTGCGAGCGCGGCATCCGCGCCTACTCCGACCACGCGCGCAACACGCTGGACCTGAACGTGGTGCCCGCGGTGAAGGAAGCCAGCCATCTCCCGATCATCGTCGACCCCAGCCACGCGACCGGCGTGCGCTCGCGCGTCGCGCCGATGGCGCGCGCGGCCGTCGCGGCCGGCGCGCACGGCGTGATGATCGAGGTCCACGACCGGCCCGACCAGGCGCTATGCGACGGCCCGCAGGCGCTGCATCCCGACGACTTCGCCGTGCTGATGCGCGACCTGTCCGCGATCTCCGCGGCGCTGGGCCGGGGCCTGGCGACGCCGAAGTACGGGGCGAAGTGAGCGACCGGACCGTCGCCGGCGGCGGGCGCCTGGCGGGCGAGGCGCGCGTCCCCGGCGACAAGTCGGTGTCGCACCGCGCGCTGATCTTCGGCGCGCTCGCCGACGGGACCACCGAGGTCCGCGGCTTGGCGCCGGGCGCCGACGTGCGCTCGACGCGCAAGGTGCTGGCCGCGCTCGGCGTCGAGATCGAGGGGGACGCCTCCGACGTCCGGATCAAAGGGCGCGGCCTCGGCGGTCTGATGCCGACGACGCTGCCGCTCGACGCGGGCAACTCGGGCACCACGATGCGCCTGATGACGGGCGTGCTGGCCGGCCATCCGTTCGCGTCGCGCCTGACCGGCGACGAGTCGCTGAGCCGCCGGCCGATGGAGCGCGTCGCCGCGCCGCTGCGCGCGCTCGGCGCGACGGTCCAGCTCTCGGCCGCGGGCACCGCGCCGATCACCGTCCTCGGCGGGAAACTCAAGGGCGCGCGCGTCGCGCCGGCGGTGGCCAGCGCGCAGGTGAAGTCGGCGCTGCTGCTGGCGGGCCTGCACGCGACCGGCGAGACGACCGTCGTCGAGCCCGCCGCCACGCGCGACCACACCGAGAGGATGCTCGCGCTGTTCGGCGTGAAAGTGCGGCGCGACGGCCTGGCCGCGACGGTCGAGGGCGGCTCGCGCCTGCGCGGGACCACGCTGGAGGTCCCCGGCGACCCGTCGTCGGCGGCCTTCTGGTGCGTGGCCGCCGCGCTGGCGCCGGGCTCCGACCTGACCGTGCGCGGCGTGATGGACAATCCGACGCGGATGGGATTCGTGCAGGTGCTGACGAGGATGGGAGCGTCCGTCGAGCGCCTGAGATCCGCCGACCGCGCGGGCGAGCCGTGCGCCGACCTGCGCGTGCGCGGCGGGGCGCTGAAGGCGACGGACATCCCGGCGTCCGAGGTCCCGGGTCTCGTCGACGAGGTCCCGATCCTGGCGCTGGCCGCCGCGCTCGCCTCCGGGACGAGCCGCTTCTCCGGCCTCGACGAGCTGCGCCACAAGGAGAGCGACCGCCTGGCCGGCGTCGCGGAGCTGCTGACCGGCTTCGGCGCGAGGGCTCGCGTCGAGGGCGACGACCTGGTCGTCGAGGGCGGCGCGTCCCTGCGCGGGTGCGTCGTGGACCCGCGCCTCGACCACCGCCTGGCGATGACGGGCTTCGTCGCCGGCTTCCTCGCCGCGGGCGAGACGACGGTGCGCGACGCCGACTGCGCGGAGATCTCGTACCCGTCGTTCTACTCGGATCTCCTGGCCCGGCTCGTCCGATGAGACTGGGTCTGTTCGGCCGCCCCGTCTCGCACTCGCGCTCGCCGCGGCTGTTCGCGAAGCTCGCGCGCCTGCTGAAGCGCCCGATCGCCTACGAGGCCGTCGAGGCCTGGCCCGGCGGGCTGAAGGCCGCCGTCGCCGTCGCGCGCGACGCGGGCTGGCGCGGGGCCAACGTGACGGTTCCGCTCAAGGAGGAGGCCGCCGCGCTCGCCGCCTCGCTGACGCCGGCGGCGAAGGCGCTCGGCGCCGCCAACGTCCTGCGCTTCGGCCGGACCGTCGTCGGCCACAACACCGACGCCGAGGGCCTGCGCGACGCCCTGCGGCGCGCGGGGGTCAAGGCGCGCGGCAAGGACGCGCTCGTGTTCGGCGCCGGCGGCGCGGCGCGCGCGGCGGGCTGGGCGCTGGCCAAGGACGGGGCGCGCTCGGTGCGCTTCACGGCGCGCACCCCGGCGCGGGCGAAGCGTGCGGCCCGGGACCTGGCGCGTCACTTTCCGCGGACCCGGTTTTGCGCCGGGGCTTGCGCCCCGTCGCAGATTTGGATCAACGCGACGCCGCTCGGGATGAAGGGCTTCCCCGACCGCTCGCCGGCGCCCAAGCGCCTGCCGGCGCCCGAGGTCGCGGTGGACCTGGTGTACGGCCGCCGCACGCCGTTCCTGCGCGACGCGGCGCGGCGCGGCGCGCGCGCGGAGAGCGGGGCGGCGATGCTCGTCTATCAGGCGCTGCGCGCGTGGGAGTTCTGGGACCGGCCGCTCGGCGCCGCGCGGCGCGAGGCTCTCGCCGGACCGCTGATCGAAGAGGTGCTCGAATGACGCTTCGCTTCTTGACCGCCGGAGAATCGCACGGCAAGGCCCTCGTCGGCGTGCTGGAAGGGATGCCCGCGGGCCTGCGCCTGACGGCCGCCGACGTGCAGGCCGACCTGCTGCGCCGCAAGAAAGGCCACGGCCGCGGCAACCGCCAGAAGATCGAGGGCGACCGCGTCGAGGTGCTGTCCGGCGTGCGCCGCGGCCTCACCCTCGGCTCGCCGATCGCCCTGCTCGTGCCCAACCAGGACTTCAAGAACTGGGAGGGCATCATGGGCGCGGAGCCGACCGACGCGCCCGCGCCGCGGCGCGTGGAAGTCCCGCGGCCCGGCCACGCCGACCTGGTGGGCAAGCTCAAGTACGGGTTCGACGACATGCGCGACGTGCTCGAGCGCGCCTCGGCGCGCGAGACGGCGATGCGCGTGGCTCTCGGCGCGGTCGCCCGCCGCTTCCTCGACGAGTGCGGCGTGACCGTCGCCAGCCGCGTGGTCGCGATCGGCGGCGAGGAGGACGCGACCGGCCTGCCGTGCCCGGTGAAGGCGCTGAACGCGCGCGTCGACGCCGACCCGGTCCGCTGCGGGAACCTCGACGCGTCGGCGCGGATGGTCGCGCGCATCGACGCGGCCAAGGCCGCGGGCGACACGGTCGGCGGCGTGTTCGAGGTGCTGGCCGACGGCCTCCCCGTCGGCCTGGGCAGCTACGCGCAGTGGGACCGGCGCCTGGAAGGCCCGCTGGCCGCCGCGCTGATGTCGCTGAACGCGATCAAAGGCGTCGAGGTCGGAGGGGGCTTCCGCTCCGCGGCCGCTTTCGGCTCCCGGGCGCACGACGCGTACGAGCCGCGCGGCAAGAAGGTCGGCTACCGCTCGAACCGCTCCGGCGGCCTGGACGGCGGGATGACCACGGGCCAGACGCTCGTCGTGCGCGCGGCGATGAAGCCCCTGGCGACCCTCATGAAGCCGCTGGATTCCGTGGATCTGCGCACGATGAAGCCCGCCAAAGCCCACGTCGAGCGCTCGGATGTCTGCGCCGTGCCGGCCGCGGCTGTCATCGGCGAA
>JACQBB010000175.1 GCA_016194625.1 Elusimicrobiota bacterium
GCTTGAGGTACACGTACACGCCCTCGCGCGCCTTGCCGATGAAATGGGTGAGCTTGCGCCGGCCCCAGACCTCGGAGTTGACGACCTCGCCGCCTTCGGCGGAGATGGTCGACTTGGTCTTCTCGAGGAACTCGGCGACCTCGGGGTCCGACATGACGGGCTTCAGGATCAGGACGGTTTCGTAAATCTGCATGATGAGGGACACTATATCAAAAGACGCTCGACGATGACAAGGCTTTTCTCCGGGCCGGTCTTGACGGCCGGCGACGGCCGCTGTTAAGCTTCCTACTGATAAGCGATGGCCACGCGCGCCCTCCTCGCCGTCTTGTTGCTAGCGACCTCCGCCTCGGCCGAGTCGTTCAAGGCCTGGGCGGCGCGCGCGTCGCGCGAGGAGCGCGAGAAGGACGACAAGGCCGCGCTGATGTCGTACTCGAGCGCGCTGTCCACCTGGAAGCCCACCGACGGCAAGCCCGCGAAGGCGAAGGTCCTTTGCGCGCGCGCCGCGCTGCGCGACAAGCAGGGCGACGAGGCCGGCGCGCTCGAGGACTACTCGGCCTGCCTCGAGCTCGACAAGAAGAACGCGAAGGCGTTCCACCGCCGCGGCCAGCTGCGCTTCAAGCAGGGCAAGACCTCGCTCGCGATCGACGACTTCTACAAAGCGACCGCGGTCGACATCCGCTTCGGCGCGGCGTACGCCGACCGCGCCGCCGCGTACGAGAAGCAGGGCGACCGCGAGTTCGCCGGCGAGGACTACAAGCACGCGTGCGACCTCGGCGTGAAGGCCGCGTGCCCGAAGGCGCGCGAGCTGGCCCCCGCGCGCAAGAAGGGCGGCAAGGCCAAGCCGCGCAAGGCCGCGCCCGCCGACGAGCGGCCCGCCGCGCCGCCGCCGTCGTCGTCCGACGAGGGGGCGCTCGCGCCGGAGGAGGAGCGGGCCCCGTCCGAGCCGGCCCCCGTCGCCCCCGCGCCGCGCCGCGCGCGCCCCGAGTCGTCGAGCTACACGCCCAAGTTCAAGGACTGCCTCTCGACGCTGGACGCCTGCGCGGAGAAGGGCGGCGCGTTCGGCGACTGCGTCGGGCGCGCGCCCGCCTGCGAGCAGAGAGCGGTCCGGGGCTGCTGCCCGGGAGCCTGCCTGCAGGCCTACAAGAAGGCCCTGAACCGCGGCCTCAGCGAGGCCGCGGCGTACCGCGAGATCTTCACCCCCGAAGCGACCTGCGCCGCGCCCCCGAAGACGGACGACGACGAATAAGGGCCGGCGGCTTCCGCGCGGAACGTCCTCGTCCGCCTCGTTTCCCCTCCTCATTGACAAAAGATGATAGAGGACATACACTTTGAGTGTTCGCCGGCAGTTCCCGGCACATTCCACTAATAAACAACGCTCGAAACCCTCCCATGAAGAAAAAGCGCAAAGCCGGACGGCGTCCGATGACGGGCCCCGTGCCCGACGTGATGGACATCAAGACGCTCGCGCATTATCTCGGCCTGGGCCGCTCGAAGATCTACGGCCTGATCCGGCAGAAGAAGATCCCCGCCTCGCGCATCGGCCGTCAGTACCGCTTCTCCAAGGAGCTCGTCGACGCCTGGCTCAAGGAGCGCTTGATCATCCCCCAGGAGACCCAGATCGCGCTGTTCGACAAGGGCGAGAAGTAGGCCGCCCCCCTCCGACGAGCCCCCGACGGCGACCCCGTCGGGGGCCTTCTTTTTCCCCGTCGGGGCTCCGACGAGAAAAGCTTGATTCTCCGACGAGAGTGTGCTAGAGTCTCCGTCGAAGCACCAACAGGGATACAGGGGCACCGATCCCGACATCAGAACGAGAGGTCAAACTAAAATGGCTGAGAAGGTTCAGAAGGTCGGCGTTGAGCGCGTGCAGGGTTTCCTTTACTACATCGACAAGCAGGGCGACGTCTCCCGCGCCAAGATGGCCCGCGGCGGCAAGAAGGGCGGCAAGCCGGAGAAGGTCGCCAAGGCCGGCGTGAAGAAGCAGAAGGGCTACCTGTACTTCCTCGACAAGAAGGGCGACATCTCCCGCGCCAAGATGGTCAACGCCTAATAGGCGTCGCGGTCAATCGCCGAAGAAGGCCCCCGGCGCGAAAGCGCCGGGGGCCGATTCTTTGGTATAACGCCCCCGGTGAAGCCCCCGATCCTCGTCGTCGGTCCCGGCGCCGTCGGACTCGCCCTGACCGACGGTCTGCGCTCGGCGGGAGAGACCGTCGCCCTCCTCGGCCGCACCGCGGCTGACGAGAAGCGCCTGACCGCCGGCTTCCGCGTCACCGACCCCGACGGGCGCCGCCGCGAGGTGCGCCGGGGCCTCGTCTCGGCCCGCGCGCTGAAGACGCCCCCGACCGCCGCCTTCTTCTGCGTGAAGTCCGGCGACGCCGCGCGCGCCGCCGCCGCCGCCGCGAAGCGCTGGATCGGCCCCGACACCGCCGTCGTCGCCCTGCAGAACGGGATCGGCCACGAGAAGGTGTTCCGCCGCGCCTTCGGCCCGCGCCGCACGGTGATCGGCGCGTGCTACTTCGCGGCCGACCGCCCGGCGCGCGGCGAACTGCGCCTGAACGGCGGCGAGGACGTCCTGCTCGCGCGCTGGCCGGGCAACGACACCGCGCTGGCGACCGCCGCCGGCGTGCTGACCACCGCCGGCTTCCGCGCCCACATCAAGGACAGCGAGCCGGGCATGCTGTGGACCAAGGCCGCGTTCAACGCGGCGGTGAACCCGCTCGGCGCCGCGTGCGCGGTGGAGAGCGGCCGCCTGGTGGAGGACCCGGCCCTGCGCGAGCTGTCGCTGAAGGCGCTGGCCGAGGCCGCCGCCGCCGCCGAGGCCGCGGGCCACCCGCTCGACTACCCGGACATGGCCGACAAGCTCCTGCTCAGCGGCCGCAACGCGCCGCGCCAGCGCAACTCGATGCTGCAGGACCTGGCCGCCGGCCGGCGCACCGAGGCGAAGGCCATCCTGGGCCCGCTGCTGCGCTCGGCGCGCGCCCGCCGCGTCCCCGCGCCGACGCTCGAGCTGCTGGCCGCGCTGATCGCGCGCCTGGAGCGGAGGCTCGCCCGATGACCGCCCGGCTCCTGGACGGACGCGCCGTCGCCGCCGCCGTGCTCGCCGAGGCGCGCCGCGAGGTCCGCGCCGCGGCGCGCCGCCTCGGCCGCGCGCCGCGCCTGGCGATCGTCGCGGCCGACGGCCCGGCGGCCGCGAGCTACGCGAAGTCCCAGGTCCGCGCCTGCGCGTCCGTCGGCCTGGTGGCCGTCGTGCACCGCCTGTCGCCGGGCCCGCGCGCGAAGACGCTCGGCCTGCTCGCCGACGTCGCCGCCGACGCGGGCGCGGACGCGGTGCTCGTCGAGACGCCGTACCCGCGCGGCCTGACCGCCGAGGACGTCGCCGGCGCGGTGCCCGCGCGCAAGGACGCCGAGGGCGTCACCGAGGCCGCCTACGGCCGCCTGTTCCTGACC
>JACQBB010000176.1 GCA_016194625.1 Elusimicrobiota bacterium
CCCTGGCGGCCGCGGCGACGCTCGCCTACCAGTGGCGCGCGCGGCGTGCCGCGGAGGACGCGCTCCGCTCCGAGTCCTCGCCGGCGGCCCGCCCCGGCCCCGACGCGGCGCCCGGCGCGACGCCCGTCCGCCTGAGGGCGGACGAGCGCGGCGTGTCGCGGATCCCGACGGTCAAGATGATCCCCGCGGGGAGCTCGGCGCGCCGCAAGAGCGCCGCGCCGCCCGCGCCGGGGCGCTGACGATGAACCCCGCGGAGCGCCCGCCGGTCTGGTTCCGCTACACCTTCGTCGCCAAGGACGGCGGACGCAAGGCGTTCGAGGTCCGTCTCGACCCGACGACGATGCGCCTGCTCGACCAGCCGGCCGAGGAGACCCTGCCCGAGTGGACCCGGCTCGACGCCGGCAAGTGCGGGAACTGCCCGCTGAAGTCGGAGACGACCCCGCGCTGTCCGGCCGCCGTCTCTCTCGCGGGCGTCGTCGAGGGCTTCCGCGACGTGCTCTCCTACGAGGAGGGCGAGGTCATCGTCGAGTCCGAGGGCCGCACGACGACGAAGCGCGCCGCGGTCCAGCGCACGCTCCCGTCGTTGATCGGGCTGTACATGGCCTGCAGCGGCTGTCCGATCCTCGAGAAGCTCAAGCCGATGGCGCGCTTCCACCTCCCGTTCGCGGGCCTCGACGAGACGGCCTACCGCGTCGTCACGATGTACGCGGCGGCGCAGGTCGTGCGGGCGCGCAAGGGCCTGGCGCCCGACTTCTCCTTCGACGGCCTGCGCGGGATGTACGACGAGATCAACAAGGTCAACGCCGACTTCTGCGGGCGCCTGCGCCTGGCCGCGCACGAGGACTCGCTGTTCAACTCGATCGTGAGCCTGGACCTGTTCGCCGCGGTGATCAAGATGCCCCAGCGCGGGCGCATGGAGGAGGTCTTCGACCTCTTCAAGGGCTACCTGCGCGACGAGCCGCCGCCCCCGCCGCCCCGCGGCTAGGCCGCGACGCGCGCGACGGCCTCGCGCAGGGCCTTGGGGTCGAACGGCTTCTGGAAGTAGCCGGCGACCTGGGGCATCGCCTCGAACAGCGCGCGCATGTCGCCCTTCGCGGTGACGACCAGGATCGGGACCTTCGACGCGCGCGCGTGCGCGGCCATCGCCTTGGCGGTCGCCAGGCCGTCCATCACCGGCATCATCACGTCGAGGACGACGACCTGCGGCAGGACCGCCGACGAGTCCTCCGGGGCCACGCCGAGCGCGGCGAGGGCCTCCACGCCGTTGCGGGCCTCCTCGACCTGGTGGCCGGCCTTCTCCAGGACGAAGCGCAGCAGCGCGGCGATCATCGGCTCGTCGTCGACGACCAGGACCTTGGCCATCTCAGGCCTTCTTCTTCAGGGCCTCGCGGAGCCATTCGGCCGCGATGTCCTTGGCGCCCAGGCCGCAGGCGATCGCGAGCGCCAGGCCCAGCGAGCCGAGCAGGATCTGGGCCGCCGACAGGACCAGCGCCGGCTTCGCCCCGATCTGCTCGAGCGCGGCCAGCGCCGAGTAGCCGACGACCACCGCGTAGGCGCCCGCGGCGACCGCCTTGCCGCCGCGGATCGCGTTGGCCTCGGCGGCGTTCGAGAGGACCTTGGCCATCAGGCGCCCGAACAGCAGGCCGCCGAACAGGATGAGGACCGCGGCGACGAGCGCGGGGAGGAACTGCGCGAAGCGCTCCAGGAGGTCGGACACGACGGTCATGTTCAGCGCGTTGGCCGCGGTGACGATGAAGACCACGAGCAGGAACCAGTGGACGACGAACGCGGCGACCGCGGTCGGCGACTTGCCCAGGCCGAGGCGCGCGAACAGCTCGTTGAGGCCGGCGCGGCTGGTGTGCTCGTCGAGGCGGATGCGCCCGAGGAGCGTCTCGACCAGCGCCCGGGCCAGGCGCGCCACGACCATCCCGACGAGCAGGAGCAGGAAGGCGGCGGCCAGGGAGGCCACGGAGCCGGAGATGCGCCGATAGGCGTCGAGGAAAGGGTCGGCGAACAGGCGGGCCAGGTCCTTGGACATGGGGACATATTAGCATGTCGCCCGAAGGGCGAATCCGTAACAAAATCGTCGTTGACCGGGACCGGGGGGCTGTTACACTAACGGGGATGAGGGTCTTCCTCCTTATAGCCGCGGTGGCCGCCGCTCCCGCGCGCGCGGCCGTCCTGCGCGAGGCCTCGGGCCTGGTCCAGGTGCGCCCGTCGGGCTCCGAGCGCTGGGCTCCGGCCGGGAAGACGCCGCGCGTCCTGCGCGCCGGCGACGCCCTGCGCACCGGCTTCAACGCGCGCGCGGTCGTCGACTTCGACGGCGCCGCGGTCGTGGAGGCCGCGGGCAACACCCAGCTCGCCTTGGAGGAGGCGGCGCGGGGAGCGGTCCTGGTCGACCTGCTGTTCGGCTCCGCGAAGGTCTCGGCGCGCGCCCTGGGCGGGCGGCGCCTCGAGCTGCGGACGCCGACGGCGACGGCCCGCGCCCGCTCCGAGGCCGTGGCCTGGCGCGCGGCGGTCGGCGGCGGCGGGAACGCGCTGATCGAGGCGATCGAGGGCTTGGTCGCCGTCGAGGACGCCCGCGGCGGCGTCCTGCGCCTGCGCGAGAACGAGCGCGTCGAGGCGGACCTGGCCGGCCTGCACGAGCCGACCGCCGCGCCCGCCCCCGCGCGCGCGCGCCGCGACGAGTTCGCCGAGCGGATGCGGCGCGAGCTGGCCTACGACCGCGAGGCCGACGCCGACCAGCGCCTCGTCGCCGGCGAGCTGCGCCGCGCCGAGTACGAGCTCGGCCGCGCGCTGACCGACGCCTCCGGCGCGCGCGTGCGCGCCGAGGAGTTCGTCGTCCGCACCTCCCCGTCGAGCTTCGCCTTCGTGACGCTGAACGCGCGGCGGGGGAGCGGGATGTCGTACTACAGCTGGGCGGGGACGTTCGACCGGGCCCTGCCGCGCGACCTCTCGCCCGTGTTCGCGGCCCTGCCCGGGACGCTCGACGCGCCGGCCGCGTGGACGCTCACCGGCTACACGGAGACGCGCTCGAACGGCCGGGACGCCCTCGTCGCGACCGCCTCCGGCGGCCACCAGGTGGACCTGAACCACAACGCCGACGCGACCGACGACGTGAGCGTCCTCTACGACCCCGTCGCCGACGGCTTCGCGGCGGTCGGCGCCGGCCGCGCCGCGTACAAGACGCTGTTCGACTCCTTCGGCCTGTACGCGAACGGGGCGCTGAAGCGCGGCCTGACGGGCGTCAACATCCAGAGCCCGAACGACGCCGTGCCCTCGACGGTGTACACCGCCAACTCCACGTTCCCCGACGCGGGCGGAGAACCGGGCGGTCGCGCCCGGCGGCGGCGTCGTCTCCCGCGCCGCGTTCGGCGACGCGGTCTCCGGGTCCGCCTGGCAGGGAGCCCTCCTGCGCTCGGCGTTCCAGCAGACGGCGACCGCCTCGGAGTTCGGCGGCCGCTCGGTGGACCTGATGCTGTCGCCGCGCATCCTCGTCGAGACCGGCGGGCTGCCGTGAGGCGCCTGGCGCTGGCCGCCGCCCTCCTCGCCCCGGCCGCCTCCGCGGCCGGCCGCGAGTGGACGCCGCTCGGCGAGGTGACCGCGCTCGGCGGCCTGCACTCGTTCGACGGCAGGAGCGGCTCGTTCACCGGCGACCTGGACGCCACGGCCGCCGCGGCGGCGCGCGTCGCGGACTCCTGGTCGGTCCTGCCCTCGGTCCGGGCGCGCTACGAGGGCACCCGTCCGCTCGCCGACGCGCTGGGCACCGCGACCCCGAACCAGCAGAGCGCCGAGGCGCGGGTCGGGGTCCGGGGCGTGTACGCCCGCGAGGGCTCGCGCTGGCGCGTGAAGCCGAGCCTCTCGTACGACGCCGAGCTCCTCAAGGAGGCCAAGGACGAGGGCTGGGGACAGGGGCTGTTCGACCAGCGCCGGGTCTCGGTCGGCGCGGAGGTCGAGCGGATGACCGACGACGAGCGCTCGGTGCGCGCGTCCGCCGGCTGGTTCTCGGTCGCGTACCCGAACTACACGTCGCTGGAGAGCCAGGCGGCCCTGCAGTTCCAGGGGCGCAGCCTGTCGCGCGAGCTGGTCGGCGACCGCGTCCTCGACCGCGAGGGCTACCAGTTCGCGCTGTCCGGCGACGCCGCGCTCGGCCCGCGCGCCGTCGGCGCCGCGCGCGCGTCGGCGGTGTGGTCGCGCTTCTCCCGCCAGCACTTGATCGACGAGGGCGGCCAGTTCGCGGCCGAGACCCGCCAGGACCTGCTGATGGACTTCGCGTTCTCGGCGCGGATGCCCCACGAGTGGAACGCCGACCTGCGCGCGCTCGGGGCGCTCGAGCTGGGCGTGCTGGCCAACAGCTCCAACCAGAACGGCTATGACGCGACGCGCGGACGCTTCCTGCCCGGCTTCTACGACTTCATCGAATGGCGCGCGGTGCCGACGGCGTCGCTGATCGTCGGGCCCGTGCGCCGCCCCGTCACCGCGAGCCTGCGCCTGGGCCTGAAGTCGCGCCGTTATCCGCACCGCTCGCCGCAGGGACCGACGGGCGCCTACCTCGGCGGCGCGCTGACGACGACCGAGTGGAGCGGCGGGCTGTCGCTGGCGTACCCGATGGCCAAGCGCCTCAGCCTGCTGTTCTCCTTCGACCGGGCGAGCTCCTCGTCGAACACCGACTTCCAGCCTTTCTACCGCTACTCGTACCAGAGCACGACCGCCCTGGCGGGGGTGAAGTGGGAATGGTGAGACGGCTGCTCGCCGCCGCCCTGCTCGCCGCGTTCTGCGCGGGCTCCGCGCGCGCGGCCGCCGTGTCCTGGACCGCGGTCGGCGGCGGCGACTGGAACGACCCGGCCGGCTGGTCGGGCGGCGTCGTCCCGGGCCCGGCGGACTCCGTCTCGATCGCCGGCGTCGCCGTGATCGCCTACGCGACCGCGCCGGCGCCGTCGGTCGGCTCGCTGTCGCTGGGCGCGGGAGGCGTGCTGCGCACGGATTCGGGTCTCACGACGACGGGCGCCGCGACCCTGTTCGCGGCATCCGCGCTCCAGATCGGCGCGACGGCGCCGTTCTCGTTCGGCTCCCTGGTCCTGAACGCCGGCTCCAGCGCGACCTACGTCGCCGCTCCGGTGTCCGCCGGCGTCGTCCCGCCGCTCGTCCTCACGGCCGGGACCTTCTCGCTGGCCGCGGGCTCGACCGTGACCGTCGCCGGGCGCGGCTACGCGGGCGGAGCTCTCACCTTCTCCGGCGCCGGCCCGGGCGCGGGCGGCGCGGGCGTCGGCGTCGCGGGCGGCGGCGGCGGCGCGCATCGCGGGACGGGAGGAGACGGCGGCGGCGCGGCCAACGGCGGCGCGGCGTACGACGCGGTCCGGCCCGCGGAGGCCGGCTCGGGAGGCGGCGGCAGCTCCAGCGCCGAGGGCGGCGCGGGCGGCGGCTTCCTGGAGGTCGTCGCCGGGACCGCGACGGTCGACGGCTTCCTGTCGGCCGACGGCGAGCCGGGCGTGCCGCTCGGCGCCTACGGCGGCGGGGGCGGCGCGGGCGGCGCGGTCGTCCTGCGCGCGCAGTACCTTTACGGCGCCGGGCGCTTGAGCGCCCTCGGCGCGACCGGCGGCGCGGGCGGCAGCCGCGGCGGCGGCGGCGGCGGCGGCGGGGCCGTCTGGGCGTCGGAGAGCGACGGCTACGCGGTCGTCGGCTCGACGCTCGTCCTGCGCGCGGACGGCGCCTTCGGCGGCGCGGGGACGATCGGCGGGACGCAGGGCGGCAACGGCTCGCTGTACGCCGACCCGCGCCACTGGAACGACTCGAGCGGCGACAGCCTCGCCTCGAACCCGTTCAACTGGAGCCTGGCGCTGGCGCCGTCCGGCGGCGAGCGCCTGGTGTTCGGCTCCTCGAACGCGGCGTCCGGCTGCACCTGGAACCTGCCCGCCGTGGCGGTCGGCTCGGTGACCGTCGTCCCCGCCTACCAGGCGACGGTCGCGATGACCGCGTCGATGAGCGTCTCCGGCTCCTTCGACATGGCCGCGGGCACGGTGAGCGCGACCGCGGGCCTCGACCTCTCGGTCGGCGGCGCGCTGACCCAGTCCGGCGGCCGCCTGGACGTGAACGGCGCGACGCTGACGGTGGCCGCCGCGGGCGCCTCGGTCGCCGCTTCCTTTTATGACGCGCGGACGGGGACGCTGATCGTGGGCGGCGCGGGCGCGGCGACCGCCACGGTGAGCGGCCTGCTCGAGGTGACCGGCCTGGCCGAGCTGGGGCCGGCGGCGACGCTGTCCTTGTCGTCGGGGACCTTGCGCTTCGACGGCAACGGCCCCTTCGCCGGGCCCGGCTCGGTGAACGCGTCGACGGCGTCGACCGTCCTCGCGGCCGGCTCCTCGACCCAGACCTGGACCGGCTGGCCCGGCCGTCTCGGCGACCTGCGGGCGCGCAACGGCAGCCTCGGCGGCCTGGTGCTGGCGGTCGGGTCGGGGCCGTTCGTGCTGGACGGCACGGTGACGGTCGACACCGCCACCATCCTGACGCTGCGCGGCTCGCGCGTGGAGGTGGGCCGCGACTGGCGAGCCTACGGGACCGTCCTCCCGTCCGGCTCGACGGTGGCCTTCCGCGCGTCGGCCGGGACCCAGACCGTCTCGGCGGGCGCGTACTTCGACAACCTCGTCGTCGACGCCGCCGGGGCCGCGGTGCTGCTGTCGACCTGGGTGGTCGTCGCCGACAGCGTCGCGGTGATGTCGGGCACGCTGGACCTGGCGGCCTCGACCCTGTCGGTCCGCGGCAACTGGACCGAGGTCCCGGGCGCGGGCGTGCTCGGCGGGACCAGCGTGGCCGCCTTCGACGGCAACGTCCCGCAGACCGTGTACCAGCTCGGCGGGAACTCCTTCGGCCTGTTCCGTTCGTCGAGCGCCGCCCAGCTGATCGTCTCGACCACTCTGGCCGCCGCCTCGAACTTCGAGTGGCATCGCGGCAACCTGATCTTCTCGAACGCGTCCCTCTCGGTCGGCGGCGACATGCTGGTCAAGGGCGGCATCCTGCTGACCGTCAACGGCTCGACGGTCGTCTTCACGGGCTCGTCGTCCACGCAGGTCGTCAACTTCGCCACGCTCGGAGGGATCGTGGACGGGAACACCGGCCCGTACGGGCTGTTCCTGGGCGGCAACATCCGCTGCGAGTCGTTCCGCGTGCTGCCGGGCGCGGTGCTCAACGGCGGAGGCTCCGTGCTCACGGTGACGGGGTCGTCGTTCGACACCGCCCAGTCCACCTACTACGCGACGACCCCCGCGCACCAGGTCATCCTCCAGCCGGCCGGCGCCTCCGTCTCGGTCGCCGCGGGCAGCGTCGTCAACGGCTCCCTGATACTGGACGTCGGCAAGACCGCGGTGCTGCTCGGCGACTTGAGCCTGACCGGCGCCGGCACCTCGCTCGACCCTCACTTGGGCTCCACGCTGGTGATCCCGCCGGGAGGCTCCACGATCGCCTTCCGCGGCGGCTCCGACTTCAAGCCGACGGCGGGCGGCAACTGGACCTTCGGCGGCGACGTCGGGAACTCGTGGCTGGTGTTCGAGGGCACCGGCACCAAGGGCGCGTCCATCTCGACGAACACCTTCGGCAGCGTCCGCGTCACGCTGGCGACGGGCACCGACACCTTCAAGACCCCCAGCCTGAACCTGCTCGGCGGCCTGTATCAGGAGAGCGGCACGGTCTCGCCGATCGGCTCGCCGACGATACGGCTCGGCGGCGACCTCCTGCAGAACGGCGGCTTCTTCGACTGGGCGTCGAACTCGACCGGCACGATACGGCTGATCGGGCCTTCCACCCAGACCGTCCGCATGCTGCCGGGATTCCACTCGATGTACCACTTCACCGACGACAGCACCGCGACGGTCACCCTCGCCTCGGACCTCCTCGTGCGCGGCGACTTCGTCGTCCAGGCCGGCACGTTCGCCGCCGTCTCCGGCGACCTGCGCCTCCAGGGCCGCGTGCTCGTCTCGACCGCGTCGGTCTTCGCCGGGGCGGGCAGCACGGTCACCCTCGACGGCGCGACGGTCGGCGTCCCGACGCAGAACATCGCCTTCTACGGCGGCGGGTCGCTGGGGGGGCTGACGCTGAACGTGGCGAACGCGGTCCTCCCCAACGGCGCGACGGCGCAGGTCCTGACGGCGGCGCTGCCCGGAGGGACGCTGACCGTCGGCGCCTCCACGCAGCTGACCGTGAACGACCTGCGCCTGGGCGGGGTCGCGCCGCCGAACGTGGTCGTGCGCTCCTCTCTGGCCGGCTCGCCGTGGTATCTGAACCTCCTGGCGGTGTCCAGCGTGACGGCGACGACCGTCTCCGACTCGAACGCCTCCCCGGGCCGCACGGTCGCGGCCGACGACGGGCGCAGCACCGACGGCGGCGGCAACGTGAACTGGAACTTCAAGCCCGGCCTGCTCGTCCTCCTCCCGGGAGAGACGTTCACCCCGGGCGCCGCGCCCGGCAAGGCCGGGACGCCCTTCCTGTCGACGGCCGGCGTCGCGATCCCGGTGAGCGTGTTCGCGGTCTCCTCGCACTTCGACGTGGCGTCCGCGACCGGCGTCGTCACGCTGACGAGCGACGACGCCTTCGCGTCCTTGGGAGCGCCTCATCCGCTCGTCGGAGGGTCGACGGTCTTCGTCGTGACGCCGTTCGCCGCCGAGCCGAGCCCGCGCTCGACGCACTTCACCGCGACGACCTTCTTCGGGACCGGCCTGTCCACCGCGGCCGTGTATCCGTCGGCGCTGGCGCGCCTGCAGATCGTGCTGCCCGGCGAGGCCCCGCTGCCGGGCTCGCCGTCCGGCCGCTCGGGCCTGCCGTTCCCGCGCGTGAAGGCGGTCCCGTTCACCGCGACCGTGCGCGCGGTCGACTCCTATTGGAACGTCATCGCGACGGTCACCGACTCCTACGCGCTGGGGACCACGGCCTCGTCGGCGACCCTGCCGGCTCCTCCGGCGCTGGTCGGCGGCGTCGGGACGGCGACGGGCCTGATCCTGTACACGACGGGCCTGTTCACGCTGTCGGCCACGGACCTCACCCAGCCGCTGGTGATCTCGGCGACCAGCAGCGTGTTCGGCGTCGCGCCGCCGAGCGTGTCCAGCCCGACCGCGGCGTTCTACGTCCCGACCGGGGCGGCGATCGCCACGCTGGGCGGGGCGATCGCGGGCACGGCGTCGGACAGCTCGTCGATCGCGCTGGTGCGCGTCGACGTCCTGGAGGTCGAGACCGGACTGCACTACGACGGCATCGCGGCGTTCGTCTCGGCGACGCCCGTGTTCTCGACCACGACGCTGGCCGCGCCGCTGTCCCCGTCGACCTCGTGGGCGACGCCGGTGCCGGACGGGGCGCTGGTCTCCGGCCGCCACTACGCCGCGACCGCGCTGGTCGACGACCCGTCGGGCTTCGTCGGGGTCGCGGCGAGCACCTTCGTCGTCGACCGCAGCGCGCTCTCGTACGGCTCCCGCTCCGGACAGGGCTCGGGGGCGGGCCTTCCGTCCTCGACGCCGGGCTGCGAGGTCGTCACGGCGACGCTGACCTACACCGTCAACGGCGCGGGGATCGGTCCCGGCGGCGCGGTGGCGGTCCGCGCGCCGGACGGCTGGACCGTGCCCGCGGGCTACTCGGGCAGCCGCCCGCCGCCGCCGGGCTTCTGGAACCTGGCCTCGACCTCGGCGGCGGTCGGCGGCGGCTCGGCCGTCGTCTCCGTCGCGCCCGCCGGCCGCGGCTCCCAGGCGCTGGGACCGGGCTGGCTGCTCGTCTCGGTGCCGACCTCGGCTCCGGCGGGCTTCCTGCCGGGCGAGCAGGTCTCGTTCCAATACACCGGCCTGCCGCCGCTGTCCTCGGCGGGGCGCGGCCCGCAGGTCTTCGAGACCTGGGCGACGGCCGACGCGAGCGCGCCGCTGGCGCCGATCTCGACCCAGCCCGTCGTCACCCTGACCGCGGGCACGACGAGCATGCTGGCCTTCGTCGACGCGTCTCCGCTGACCCTCGGGCCGCTGCAGACCTCGACGACGATGGCCCTGAAGGTCGTCGACCTGTGCGGCAACGACAAGCTCGGCCTGTCGTCGGGGACCGCGAACCTCTCCTTGGTCGTGCCGGCCAACGGCGCCTTCACGGCGGACGCCGCCGCGGTCTTCCGGCTGCAGTCCGGCGCGTCGGTGTCCAGCGTCGGCCTCTCCACGGGCTTCCCGACCACGGCGCAGTTCACGGTCGCGACGTCGACCGTCGGCCCGACGCTCGCCTACGTGCGGGCGTCGGCGTTCTTCCCCGCGGTCTCCACGGCGATCGTCTCCGTGGTGATGCGCCCGGTCGCGCTCGCGGTCTCGTCGGCCTCGTTCGCGGGCGTCTCGGTGGACACCGGGACCGATTCCCCGGGGCAGACGACCGCGAGCTTCTCGAGCGCGGCGCCGGACGCCTATCCGGTGCGCATCGTGTTCACCCTCGCCGACCCGGCCGTGACCTGGGACGCCGTCCTCTCCACGGACCCCGCGGGCTTCGCCTCGCCGGTGTTCGCGGCCGCCGGCGGCGGCGACGCGTCGCGGCCGATCGTGCTGACCTGGGACGGGGTGGACCGGACGCCCGGCCATCCGCCGCGCTCGGCGCCGGCGGCGACCTACCGCCTGCGCCTGCGCGCGGGCGGGGGGATGACGCAGGACGTCGGCGCGACGGTCGTCGTGCCGCCGTCGGCCGGCTACACCGGCTCCCTCGGCGCGGCGGGGGCGTTCGCCGCCGTCCGCGCGCTCGGGCCCGGGGCGCGCGACGGCGCGTTCACGACGGCCTCCTCGACGGGCTACTTCGCGCTCTCCGGCCTGCGCGCCGGCCAGACCTACGCGCTGTCGCTGGCGACCACCGCCGCCGTCGGCGGCGTCGAAGCCGCGGTCTCGACCACGGTCGCCGCGCCGCCGGCGACCCTGCCGCTCGCCGCGCTGGGGTCGCTGACGCTGCCGTCCCCGGCGCGGGCGCGCGTCTCGGCGCTGCTGCCGGTGCCGGCCCCGTTCGACGCGGTCGGCGCGTTCGTCGGCCGCGCCGCCGACGGCTCGCCCGCGTTCGCCAGGGCGCTGCGCTTCTCCACCGGCGCCGCCGTCTCCGACGACGGCGGCCCGCTGTTCGGCCGCGCGGCCAGCACCTGGAGCGT
>JACQBB010000155.1 GCA_016194625.1 Elusimicrobiota bacterium
CAGCGCCGGCGCCGTCAGGGCCGAGGGCGCGGCCGTCAGCGGCGCGAGCGCGGCCGGGAGCGCGGTCATCGCGGGGGCCGCCGCGGAGACGGCGGCGGGGGCGGAGAGCGGGGCCCGGAGTCCGACGGGGAGGGCGACGACGGCGGCCGACGCGGGAGAGGCGGCCACGAGCAGCGCCAGGGCGGTTCTCACGCCCCGATTGTACCCCGGAGAGCCCGCGGGACGGTGGGCCGACCGGACCCCCGCGGGGGCGGCGATTGGGACGCCCCGCCGTGGGCCTTTCGGCTCCGGAGCGGACGTTGGACCGCGGCGGGGGCGACATGATAGACTCGCGCTCATGGACATCACCCGCGTCTGCGTCGTCGGCGGCGGCACGATGGGCAACGGCATCGCCCACGTGTTCGCCTTGAAGGGCTACGAGGTCACCCTCGTGGAGGCGAAGAAGGAGCTGGCCGACAAGGCGCTGGCGACCATCGCCAAGAACCTGGAGCGCCAGGCCTCCAAGGGCGCGATCACCGCCGAGGACATGGCCGCGGCGCAGAAGCGCCTGAAGGTCGCGCTGTCGATCTCCGAGGCGCAGGGCTTCCAGTTCGCCGTCGAAGCCGTGTCGGAGCGCATGGACCTCAAAAAACAGGTGTTCCGCGAGCTCGACGCCGCCTCCGGCCGCGACGCGATCATCGCGACCAACACCTCGTCGCTGCCCGTCACCGAGATCGCGTCCGTCGTGAAGGACCCGTCGCGCGTGATCGGCATGCACTTCATGAACCCGGTCCCGGTGATGAAGCTCGTCGAGATCATCCGCGGCCTGCAGACCTCCGACGCGACTTACAAGGCGGTCTCCGAGCTGACGCTCAAGCTCGGCAAGACGCCGGCCGTCGCCAAGGACTTCCCGGGCTTCATCTCCAACCGCGTGCTGATGCCGATGATCAACGAGGCGATCTCGTGCCTGCACGAGGGCGTCGCGACGAAGGAAGACATCGACACCATCATGAAGCTGGGGATGGCGCACCCGATGGGGCCGCTGCAGCTGGCCGACTACATCGGCCTGGACGTGTGCCTGGCGATCATGGGCGTGCTCCACGACGGCTTCAATGACAGCAAGTACCGCCCCAGCCCCCTGCTCAAGCAGATGGTGCAGGCCGGACGCCTGGGCGTGAAGTCCGGCGCCGGCTTCTACGAGTACCCGAAGAAGTAGAGGGGACCATGGATTTCGAGCTCACCGAATCGATGTCGATGCTGCGCGACTCCGCGCGCGACTTCGCCGAGAAGCGCCTGAAGCCCGGCGCGCAGGAGTGGGACGAGCACGAGAAGATCCCCGACGCGGTGTACAAGGAGGCCGGCGAGCTCGGCTTCTTCGGCCTGTCGGTCCCCGAGGAGTTCGGCGGGCTGGGCGTGGACCCGCTCGCCTACGCGGTCGCGATGGAGGAGCTGGCGCGCGGCTCGGCGGCGCTCCAGGTCTGCGTGACGGTCCACAACTCGCTCGTCGCCTCGGCGATCGCCAAGCACGGCACCGACGAGCAGAAGAAGAAGTACCTGCCCAAGATGGCGACCGGCGAATGGATCGGCGCCTACTCGCTCTCCGAGCCCGGCGCGGGCACCGACGCGGGCTCGCTCGCCTGCTCCGCGGTCGACAAGGGCGACCACTGGCTGGTCAACGGCACCAAGGCCTGGGTCACCAGCGGCGGCTTCGCGTCGGTGTTCCTCGTCTTCGTCTCGACCAACCGCGAGGCCGGCAGCCGCGGCGTCACCTGCCTGCTCGTGGACAAGGACGCGCCCGGCTTCACCTCCGGCAAGAAGGAGAAGAAGATGGGCCTGCGCGCGTCGGACACGCGCGAGCTCGTGTTCCAAGACGCCCGGATCCCCAAGTCGGCCCTGCTCGGCGGCGTCGGCGGCGGCTTCAAGATCGCGATGAGCCAGCTCGACGCCGGCCGCATCGGCATCGCGGCGCAGGCCGTCGGCATCGGCACGGCGGCGCTCGAGGAGGCGGTCTCCTACGCCAAACAGCGCAGGCAGTTCGGCAAGACGCTGGCCGAGTTCCAGCTCACGCAGGCTAAGATCGCCGACATGGCCACCAACCTGGACGCCGCGCGCCTGCTCGTGTACCGCGCGGCCGAGCGCCTGGGCAAGGGGCTCAAGTGCACGCGCGAGGCCTCGATGGCCAAGTCCTTCGCGTCGCGCGCCGCCAACAAGGCCTGCTTCGACGCCGTGCAGATCCACGGCGGCAACGGCTTCGTGCGCGAGTTCCCGGTGGAGCGCTACTACCGCGACGTGCGCGTGACCGAGATCTACGAGGGGACCACCGAGGTCCAGTCGCTGATCGTCGCGCGCGACGTGCTGGGCTGACGCTCAGCTCGCCGGCGCCGCCGCGGTCGCGGCGAACAGCGCGGGGAAGGCCGCCTCGACGGCGGTGAGCGCGAACAGCGCGTAGAACGGGGCGTACACCGCGCCGCCCGCGCGCAGGGGACGCCCTCGCGGCTGCCGCCCGGCGTGGTGCGCGGGTCGGTGATCATGAAGAACGCGAAGATGGGGAACAGCGGGTCCCACAGCGGCGACAGGCACGCGCCCAGCGGGCGCTCCAGCGCGAGGTGCAGGACCGCGGCCCCGGCCACGAAGCCCGCCAGGTAGCCGCCGACCACGCCCAGGCGGTCGGCGCGGCGCACGACCAGCACGCCCAGCAGGGCGGCCAGCGCCAGGCCCCACAGGGAGCCGCCCCAGCCGCCGACGACGGCCAGCGGGCCGCTCGGCACGACCAGCAGGACGGCGACGATCACGAAGTTCGAGGGGTTGAACACGTGGCGCCCGCGCCAGCGCACCAGGTTCTTGGCGGCCATCGCGGCGGCGCCCAGCGCGGCGTACATCCAGGCGCTGCGCGCGGCGACGAGGAGCTGGAAGCCGAAGGAGGTGATGACCGCGCTCAAGGGGAAGAACACGCGCTTCTCGCGCGCGAGCTGGAGCGCCAGGTCCGCGGCGACGGTCGCGCCCACGCCCCAGGCGTACGCGGCGAGGGTGCGGTGGAACGACGGCGTCGTCAGCGCGTAGCCGAGGAAGACGAGGTGGAGGAAGAACTGGCGC
>JACQBB010000156.1 GCA_016194625.1 Elusimicrobiota bacterium
GCCATGACCCCGAGGCTCGCCCTCGCCCTCCTGCTGGCGGCGCTCCCCGCGCGCGCGGCCGACGTCCGCGTCGAGTCGGCGGACGCCGCGGCCTCGGGCGCGCCGCGCGTCTCGGTCGCTCCGGCGGCCTCGCTGACCGCGCTGAGCCTGAGCGCGCCGACGCTGGCCGCGGCCCCGTCGGCCCCCGCCGCGCTGTCGGCTCCGCTCGCCGCTCCCGCTCCGCTGGCCGCGCCCGCCGCCGCAGCTCATCCCGTCGCGGCCGCGCCGCTCGCCGCCGCGCCGTCTCCGGTCGCGGCGCCCGCGCTCGCCCTCGTCCCCGCCGCGTCCGTCCCCGCGGGCGCCGCCGGGCCGTCGGCCGCGGCGCCGTCCCCGGTCGAGACGCCCTCGGGGCCGCTCGCGAAGGTCCGCGCCGCGCTCGCGCGCGCGAAGAACTGGCTGCTGCCGCCCGGCACCATCCCCGGCCCCGACTCGAACCGCGACGCGGCCTACTACCACGGCACCAGCCTGGCCCGGCTGGAGGCGGCCGCCGCGGACGGCGGCAAGCTCTCCGCGCTGACCACCTACGTCTCCAACGAGGCCGGCTACCCGCACGGCTACGCGCGCTCGGCGGCCCGCCGCGACGGCTCGCCCGGCGTCGTGCTGGAGTTCTCCAAGCCCGCGATCTCCGGCTCCCTCGTCAAAGGCCACTGGTCGCCGGTCGCGGCGATGGACCGCGGCGTGCCCAGGCAGATGGCGCAGTTCTCGATGGCCGCGGAGGACCTGCCGCTCACCGCGCTCACGCCCGCCTCCAAGACCGCGGTGTTGGCGCATTACGCGCTGGTCCGCGACCTGGCCCCCGGCGACGACGCCGCGGCGGCGAAGCTCGCCTCCGTCGCGAAGGCTCTGGGCGAGCCGGTCCCCGCGCCCCGCTCCGTCGCCGACGCGCGCGACCTGGAGCCGGGGACGCGCCTCGTCCTGCCCTCCGGCCGCGAGGCGCTGCTCGCCGGCTTCAAGGACGGCAAGCCCGTGCTCGTCGAGGGGCGCGACGGCGCGTGGCTGAGCCTGCGGACGGCCAAGGTCTCCGAGACGACGCGCGTGCTGGACGCCGGCCGCGCGCCCGAAGCCACCCTGGCCGCCGTCGGCGCCCTGCACAAGCTCGACTGGTCCGGCGGCTCCGAGGCCGAGAGGCTCGACCGCCGCTTCGCCGCCCGCGGCTTCTGGGCGCGGGTCGCCCCCGACGCGCGCGCCGAGATCGCGGGCCTGCGCGCCCGCAAGCTGACCAAGGCCGCTCTGAAGGAGTACGTCCGCAAGGAGGCCGACGCCGCCTTCGCCCGCGTGCGCGCCGCCCGCGGGACCGCGAACGTCGGCTTCCACTTCAACCTGCACGGCGGGACGCGCGAGGGCTACGTCGGCGCCGGCATCCGCGCCTCGAAGGGCGACATCGCCCTGCGCTACTCGATGAACGGCGACTCCAACGACAAGGTCGCCGCGAAGGCCGACGGCCGCATCAAGGACGCGGGCGCGATCTCGATGGACTTCCACAAGGGCATGCGCGGCGTGCCCTACGCCGCCTACCTGGCCCCGCCGATGCAGGTCTTCACGGACACCGCGAAGAGGCTCGGCCTGCGCTCACTGTCGCGCGACGAGGAGACGCTCGCGACCGTCCGCTATCTGGAAGCCGCGCTGACCGGCGGCGACTTCGTCCCCGGCGGCCCGTCCGCCGCCTCCGCGGCCGCGGCCGCCGAGGGCGCCGCCGCCCGCGCGCGCGCCGCCGTCCTCGCCGCGCCCCTCGACCAGGTCCCGTGGACCTTCAAGCCGAAGGACGGCGACTTCCTCTATCACGGCACCACCCTCGACGACCTCGCGGCGACCGTCGCCTCCGGCGGCGAGATGAAGCCCGAGGTCTCGATGTACTCGTCGCGCTCCGCCGATTCGATCGGCTACGCGTCGGAGCGCCAGCGCAAGCTCGGCCGGCCCGACAACCCGCGCGTCCTGCTCCAGTTCCGCTACGACGACCTGCGCCCGCTCACCTCGGCCGAGCCGTTCAAGGCCGCGGTGATGGCGGCCGACCGCATGCCGCCCGTCCACGCCGCCTACGTCGCGGCGAGCAAGCCGGTCCCCCTGTCGCTGATGACGAAGGAGTCGAAGGACTCGCTGCTCTCCTTCCTGCGCCGCCAGGCCGAGGCCCGCCCCGACGAGCCGAAGTGGGCCCGCCGGCTGGCGGAGTTCGAGAAGGCGCTCGCGCCCTGACGCTCCCCGGACTTGACCGCGGCGCGCCGCCGTGCTAGAATAAACTCTAGAAACTTTTTCGGTTTCCGAGGTTTACAGAGATGACTCCCCCGCCCGCCGTCGAATCCGCCGCCGAGACCCGCCGCCGCATCGCCTCCGCCGCCCGCGACCTGTTCCTGGCCTCGGGCTTCAGCACGGCGACGATGGACGACATCGCCCGCGAGCTGGGCATGAGCAAGAAGACCCTGTACGAGCACTTCCCCGGCAAGGCCGGGCTCCTGCGCGAGGCCGCGCGCCTCAACTGCGCCGAGAACCAGGCCGAGCTGGACGCGATCGAGAAGGCCGAGAAGGACTTCTTCCCCCGCGCGCGCCGGACCTTCGACGCGATCGCGAAGATGTACTCGCGCGTCAGCCCGGCCTACCTGACCGACCTGAAGCGCAACGCGCCCGAAGTCTGGAACGAGATCCAGGAGTTCCGGCGCACCCGCGTGCGGGCGCGCATCCTCGCCCTGCTCGAGACGGGCGCCCGCCAGGGCGTGCTCCGCGACGACCTGGACCCCGAGGCGCTCGCCGCGATGTACCTGACGATGACGAGCGCCCTGCTGACCCCGGAGACCTCGGGCTTGCGCAGCGGCGCCGAGCTGGCCGCCGCGTTCGAGGCGTTCGCCAAGGTCTTCCGCGACGGCC
>JACQBB010000157.1 GCA_016194625.1 Elusimicrobiota bacterium
GGGCGGATGAACTCGGTCAGGAAGCGGTAGGCCAGGTAGCTCAGGATGTACAGCTTCATCAGCTGGCGCGGATAGCGCCCGGCCGTCTTCAGCCGGGAGAGCGCGACCGCCATCAGGCCGTGGAACAAGGCCTCGTACAGCTGGGTCGGATGCCGCGGCACGCCGTCGCCGAAGTCCACGCCCCAGGGCAGCGCGGTGGGCAGGCCGTAGCAGCAGCCCGCGACGAAGCAGCCCAGGCGTCCCACCGCGATGGACGCGGCGACGGGCACCGCGTAGCCGTCGCCGGTCTTGGCGCGGATCTCGAGCGCCCACTTGGCCGCCTCGACGCCGAGATAGCCGCCGGCCAGCCCGCCCAGGATGGTCTTGCCGCCGTCCAGGAGGTCCGCGACGCGCGTGGACGCGTGCGGGTCGAGCGCGAGGATGCCCAGCTTCGCCCCGGTCATCGCGCCGACGAAGGCGCCCAGGCCGAGGGCCGCCTTCTGCGCGCGCGTGAGCCCCAGGTCCTCGTGGCCGCGCCGGGACAGCGCGGCCCCGGTCGCCAGCGCGGCGGTCATCACGGCCGGGTAAGCCCAGGGCAGTCCGGGAGTCAATGCATCCCGAGGGCTTTCAGGATGACGAAGCAGGCCATCAGCAGGGCCGCGGAGATCGCGAACGCCGCCAGGAGCATGATGGCGACGACGCTCGCCAGCTTCTCGGCGACGAAGACGACCCACTCCCAGGCCGTCTCCGGCTTCCGCTTGGCCGGGCGCAGGCCCGACAGGGCCGTGACGAGCACGGCGGGCACCAGGCCCAACAGGAGGACCGCGCCGCCGGTCTGGCGGTCCAGCATCAGGCCCGCCATGATCAGGATGAACGAGACGACCAGGACCGGCTGGGTCCAGCGGTCCAGGAAGGACGCGGAGCTGCGCGCGGACGGCGCCGCCGCGGGCGACGGGGCGGGCGCCGGGGGCGGCGGCGCGGCCGCCGTCTTCGGCGCGGCGGCGGGCGCCTCGCCGGACCAGAGCCGGCTGTGGCACATCCAGCAGAAAGCCTCGCCGGGCGAATGGGGCGCTTGGCAGGACGGGCAGGCCTCGAGCGCGCTCATCGGCCCTCTCCCAGGCGGCGGGCGTAGTCCTCGGCGAGCGCGCGGGTCCGGCGCAGGAGCTGGCCGAGCGTGACGGCGCACAGGGTCAGCGCGACGACGAACAGGAGCTCCGAGACGCGCGGCACCGCCACGGCGGGCCGCTTCAGCGTCGCGTGGAAGGCCACGGCCAAGTAGGTCGCCGCGGCGCCGACGCCGGCGAAGCGCAGGAGCGGCAGGCTGAAGCGCAGGGCCGCCAGGCACAGGATGAAGAAGTAGCCGACGACCAGCGGGCTGCGGGGCCCGTCGGCCAGCAGCAGCAGGGCGGTGAACAGGGCCAGGTCGGCGCCGGTGGACGCGTACTTCAGCCAGGCCGGGAAGACGCGCCGGCGCAGGCACATGTGGACCGCCCAGGCGGCCATCACCCAGCCGGCCGCCAGGGCGGTCACGGCGTGGTGGAACTCGGGGGTCACCGCGGAGCGGTTCGACAGCTCCACGACGTAGAAGGCGGCGATCCCGAGGACGCGAAGGAGGTTGGCGCGCGTCTCTCCTTCGAACTCCTGCCAGCGGCCGGCGATGAACCAGGGGCGTTCGTCGCCCTCGAGGGTGGGGGGCATGGGGAGATTCAACCAAAAAAGAAGAACCCCCTCGCCGCAAGCGGCGAGGGGGTTCCTTTTAGTCGTTCGTCAGCTTAAAGCTTGCGAACGTTCGCGGCGCGCGGTCCCTTGTCGGACTGCTGCACGTCGAACTCGACCGCCTGGTTCTCCGCCAGCGTCTTGAAGCCCTCGCCCAGGATGGACGAGTGGTGGACGAACAGGTCCTTAGAACCGTCGTCCGGCGTGATGAAACCGAAGCCCTTCTGGTCGTTGAACCACTTCACTTTGCCCGTAGCCATGTCGTTGTAAGTCCTCTTTCTTGCGTCTTGCTCACGTACGTCTTATGTGGCCCGGAGACATCGTCGTCTCCGTGAACATATTGTAGCACGGGCCGCCGGGGAACGGGGGGATAATTTTCGTCAGAACCCGGTTATTTTTAGGGGGGGTCCAAATGCTAGATTGCTCCCCATGCTCGGCCCCGACCACGCGGACCTCGACGCGCGCCTGGCCCGCCTCGGCGTGCGCCCCGGCGACCTGGAGGAGGTCTTCTCGCGGGCCGGCGGCGCCGGCGGGCAGAACGTGAACAAGGTGGAGACCGCGGTCACGCTGATCCACCGCCCGACCGGGATCGTGGTGCGCGTGACCGACGAGCGCTCGCAGGCGCAGAACCGCCGGCTGGCGCGCATCCGCCTGGCCGAGCGGCTGGAGGGCCTGGCGCGCGAGCGCGCCGCCCGCGCCAAGCACGAGGCCGAGGCGCACAAGCGCCGCACGCGCGGCCGCCCGCACAAGGCCAAGGTCCGCATGCTCAAGAACAAGAAGCACCGCTCGTCGCTCAAGGCCAACCGCGGCCGCTTCCGGGGGGACGAGTGAGGGCCGAGCCTTTCGCGGGAGCCAAGTTCGTCATCAGCGAGACCGACCCGGTCCGCCTGCCCCACTACCCGGCCGAGATCGCCTTCGTCGGGCGCTCGAACGTGGGCAAGAGCTCCCTGATCAACGCGCTGTTCAAGAAGGACCTGGCGCGCACCTCCAGCACGCCCGGACGCACGCGCACCATCAACGTGTTCTCGGCCACGCCGACCGCGGCGCTGATCGACCTGCCCGGCTACGGCTACGCGACCGGCCCCGCGGCCGAGCGCGCGGGCTGGGGCGCGATGATCGAGGGCTACCTGCTCCAGCGCCCCGGCCTGCGCAAGGTGTTCGTGCTGATCGACGCGAAGGTCGGCCCGACCGAGCTCGACCGCCAGATGGTGGTCTGGCTGCAGTCGGCCCACCTGCCCTGGCGCGCCGTCGCCACCAAGGCCGACCAGGTGAAGCCCTCGCAGACCGCCGCGCGCCGCGCCGACCTGGCCCGCCGGCTCGGCCTGCTCCCGAACGAGGTCGCCTGGGTCAGCGTGGACGCCCACCTCGGGATCAAAGAGCTGCGCGTCGAGGCTTCCGCCCTCCTCGGCGGCGCCTAGCACCCCCGAAAATAAGCGCCCGTCCGGGCGAATTCCCCGTTGACCGGGTCCGTCCGTTTTGGGACCATAGGTCCTATGAAAGGAATGGGACTCCTGGTTCTGCTCGTCGCGTCGCCCGCGGTCGCCGTGGACTTCGACCGCGCCGTCTCCCCGACCGCCGTGCTCGAGGCCGCCAAGACCGCGGCCGGGACCGGCGAGGAGAAGGTGTGGGTCTCCTTCGACCGCGCCGACCTGGCCTCGCCGAAGGCCGCGAAGATCCCTCTGCCGCCAGCCGCGATGACCGACGACAAGACCTCGGTCCACCAGGTCAACGCCGCCGACCTGCCCCTGCTCTCCGAGTTCATGCACGACGCGTTCCACCGCTGCGGCGGCTTCTTCGCCTACCGCTCCAAGGACGCCGCCCTGCGCGCGATGGGCGCCCATGCGGCCTCCGCCGGCGGCCCCTACACGATCGACCAGGACGCGGTCGTGACGCCCCTGCTCGGCCGCGTCTCGGCTTCGAACCTTCAGGCCACGATCACGACCCTCGCCGCGTTCAACAACCGCTACTACACCGCCGACACCGGCGTGAAGTCCGCGGGCTGGATCGCCGACCGCTGGCGCGCGCTCTCCGCGCGCATCCCCGGCGCGACCGTCGAGAAGGTGGCGCACGACGGCTGGGCCCAGCCCTCCGTGGTCCTGACCATCCCCGGGACCGACCTGGCCGACGAGATCGTGGTGCTGGGCGGCCACGAGGACTCGATCAACGGCTGGGGCAACCGCAACGCGCGCGCGCCGGGCGCCGACGACAACGCCTCGGGCGTCGCGGTCCTGACCGAGTCCCTGCGCGTGCTGGCCGAGTCCGGCTGGCGCCCGCGCCGCACCGTCCAGTTCATGGCCTACGCGGCGGAGGAGGTCGGCCTGCGCGGCTCCCAGGACATCGTCGAGCGCTGGTCCGGCAAGAAGGTCGTCGCCGTGATCCAATACGAC
>JACQBB010000177.1 GCA_016194625.1 Elusimicrobiota bacterium
AGGCCGCCGATCGCGACCGAGGTCTGCGTGGACGCGGTCACCGACGAGAAGGCCACGCCGTCAGTGCTCTGCCAGACGCGGTACGCGGTCCCCGCGGGGTCGCCGTTGGCGCTCCAGGAGAGGACGAAGGTCCCCGACGAGACGGCCGACGACGAGAGCGCCACCGGCGGGGCGGCCAGCGTCGCGGTCGAGCCCAGCGCCGCGAAGGCGGAGCAGCCTCCTCCGCCGCCGCACTCGTCGACGAACAGGAAATAGGTGGTGTTCGGGTCCAAGCCGGCCAGCGTGGCCGTGCTGGAGGCGGTCATCGAGGACGCGGCGACGGAGACCGGCGGGTTGGCCGAGGCCGTGGACGCGATCAGGAGATAATCCGTGGCGCCGGCGACCGCGCCCCAGCCCACGGTCATCGACGAGAGCCCGACCGTCAAGAACGCCCCGGAGGAAGGCAGCGGGTGAGACGAGGCCGCCGCCGCGAAGTTGTTGAGGTTGCGCGCGGGCGCGGCGGTGCGGCTCCAGACCCCCTTGAAGGTGGTGCTGTCCTTCTCGCGGATCGCGAAGTAGTAGGTGACGTTCGGCGTCAGCCCGGACACGACGAAGCCGGCCGCGCCGCCGCCGGCTCCGGGCGCGGGCGGGACGCTCGGGGAGAAGGCCGAGAGGAGGGAGTTGGTGCTGAACGCGACGTCGTCGACGATCTGCGCCACGCTCGAGGCGCGGACGTCGTACGCGTACGGGGCGACGCCCACGGAGTGGTACGGCTCGGTCCAGGAGAGGGCGATCGTGCCGGCGCCCGCGCCCGGGGTCGCCGTCAGGTCCGTGATGGGGGAGATCGCCTGGATGCTCACGTTGATGTTCAACTGCGCCGAGGACGCCGCGCGCGCGGACGGAGCTCCGCCCAGGAACGCCGCGGCGAGCGGCGCCCAGAACGCGGCGCTGCGGGCCGCTTTTTCAGCGGTCCCGCGCAGCCGACGCAGAGCTTCCAAAAGTTCCTTCCTCATCCGGCTCCGAGGGCAGGCTCAGCGAGCCCGCAAATGCTCTTCCTCCCAGCGCGAAGTGTCCGTCGTCAGCACGAACCAGCGTCTCGTCACGCGCCCGCCCGCCTCGGCGTCGGCCGCGACGACGAAGGCGAACTTCCGCCCCGCGTAGCGCTCCTGCCTCGGCACGGCCGCCTCGAGCCGCGCCGAGCCGATGGCTCCCGCGCGGACCTCGACGACGCTCGGCGTGAGGCGCAGCCAGCGCGGGTTCGGGGCGGGCTCGTAGCCCTCCGGGATCCGCGCGTCCTCGTCCCACTCCCTCGCCGGCGTGAGCGACACCTTGAGCGTCTCGTCGCCCGCGTCGATGAGCTTCAGCGTCGCCGCTCCTCCGCCGGCACGCGGCGGAGACACGGTGAACCCGGGACGGTCCGCCCAGCCGCCGGGGGGGGCCGCACCCGACGCCAAGCGCGCTCCGACCGTCAGGAGCGCCCGGGTCTTCAACGACAGCGACGCCCCGGCGCGGTCGCGACCCGTCGCCACGACGTCGATCTCGTACTGCCCGCCGTCCGGCGCCATCGACTCCGGCACCGTCACGACGAGGTCCGCCTCCGCGGCTCCGTCCGGTCCGAGCTCCGCGCCCGACGGCGTCGGACGCAGGCGCACGCTCTCCGGATGAGGCCACGGCTCGTAGCCGTCCTTGCACCCTCCGGGAGGAGGGAGGACGACCTCGAACTCCACGCTCGCGGGATCGCGGCCGGAGTTTTCCACGCGGAGCCTTCGGCCCGTCGCCTTGGAATAGACGACCTCCGTCCCCGGGGCGGCGTCGCCCAGGAACGACTCGGCCGCCGAGCTCCGCAGGCTCAGGGCATGGCTCGGCCCGGCCCCGACGAGGGCCAGGCTCAGGACGGCGACCCGCAAGGGCGCCGCGCGCGTTCTCACGCGTCCTCCATCGGGATGGTCACCCGATCAGAACGCGGTCACCACCACGGGGACGACCTGGACGCCGGTGTACGAGGTCGACGTCGGGTACGTCAGCTTCCAGCACAGCGCGCGCGACGAGCTCGCGCTCATCCGGTTCGTCGACGTGTTGTCCGGCTGCGACGCCGCGCCGCCCAGGCTGGTGTCGGCCAGCACCGTCGCGGTGTACGGCGTCTGCGTCGCGCTCGTCAGCGCAGGCGCCACGTTCGGGTCCGCGAAGTTCGCGGTCGCGCACGAGGCCTGGCCGTTGGCGATGAACACCGCCTGCAGCTTCACCGCGTCCACGCCCGCCGTCGTCGCGATCGACCAGCCCGCCGAACCCGTCGCCGAGTCGAACGAGCTCGCCGGCGCCGTCAGCTCCCAACGCTCGGCGATGTAGCCCGAGTCGTTGACCACCGCCGTCGTCGCGCCCGCCACCTGGAACGACGCCGTCCCGTCGAACGTCGCCGCGTACGAGCTCGTGCGCACCGAGCTGACGCTCACCGACAGGTTGTTGCTGATCGTCACGTCGATGTTCAGGTACGACGGGCTGCCGACGCCCGCCGCCTGCGCCTTCACGCCCAACGCCGCGACCGCCAGCAGCGCCGCTCCCAGCCACTTCATCGTCCGGTTGTTCATTTTTGTCGTCTCCTTTCGGTGCGTCTCACGACGCTCTCGCGTCGGCCCGTCTGTTCACGACGGATCGGTCACTTCTTGCCGGCGTCCACGGCGTTCAGCGTGTCCACGAGCAGGCGGTAGTACACCCGCGTCGGGATCTTCTGCTCGAGCACCTCGAAGCTCACGATGAACAGGTACTTCTTTCCGCGGTTCTCCGGACGGTCGGGGATGTCGAGCGAGAGGCCGATGTCGGCGATGCTGTTGCCGTCGACCTTCACGACGGATTTCTCCGGCGTCAGCCACTGCGGGTTGCTCGCCGCTTCGGAACCGGCGGGGGGTATCACCATGCTCTCCCACACCGGGATGGAGCGCACGCGGAAGTTCAGCGCGCGATCGTTCGGGTTGACCATCTTGACCGCGATCTTGCGCTCCTTGCGCAGGTCCACCTTGCGGCCGAGCGGGATGTCGGACACGGCCGCGTTCACCGGCAGGACCGTGAAATCCAGGTTCGCCACGGCCTCGTCCACGAACTTCTTCTTCAGCTCCTCCTCGGTCGGAGGCGTGCTGTCGATCCAGAGCAGCAGGTGGCTGCGCAGGCCGACCTGGAGCGCGCGCGGATCGATCGTGTGGCTCCAGACGTCCGCCTGGAAGCGGCGCCCGAGCAGCGCCGCGTCGTTGGGGATCGCGATGACGAGGTCCGTCACCGCCTCGCGGTTCGGAGGGATCGTGAAGGTGCTCTGCTGGACCTGCACCCAATCGCGGCTCGGGATCTCCTCGTAGCCGGGGCTCAGCACCGACACGCGAGAGGTCTCGATCCGTATCTCCGACTCGTCGTCGCCGGTGTTGACGACGCGCAGCGGGAGGTTCAGCAGCTTGTACATCGAGTACGTCTGGCCGATCTTCAGGCCGCGGATCACGACCTCTCCGAGCGGGGTCCGCAGACCGCCTCTCGCGTGGGCGGCGGAGGCGGCCGCGGCCATCGTCAGGATCGCCAGCGCCGCCGTCCGGAAGTTCTTCGCGCGCATTCTATAGTCTCCTTGTCTCGGGTTCGACCTGCTCGCGTAGTGTACCTACATAGCATCGGGCGGGCCGGGCCTCCCGGCGCATGAATTGAGAAGGAGTTTTCGCACATTCTTCGCATATAAGACGTTCTCTGATGACAATGGATGATACTCGACGATACTGAATGAACTGACTTAATAAGACCGACGAGTGTCATCTACTATCATCTTCTTAAAAAACGCCCGGCGTCGACGGTCCCGGCGAATTTGCTACAGTCCGGGGCGCTCGGGCGCCCGAGCCGCCCGCCCATGACCCGAACGACGCGCGCCGGACTGCTCCTCGCCATCGCCGGCGGCCAACTGGCCGTCGCGCCCGCCTTCGCCGAGGCCTACACGCTCCCGAAGCTCTTCTTCCTCGCGCTCGGGGCCGCCGTGGCCTGGGCGGGACTGGCCGGCCGCGGGGCGCGGAGCACCGGACTCGACCGCCCCGTCGCCGCGCTGTGGCTGGCGATGCTCGCGGCGACGGCCGTCTCGGTCGATCCCGCGGCGAGCGCGCTGGGGATGCACCCCCAGCAGTTCTACGGCCTCCTGCCTCTGGCCCTCGTCGCCGCGCTGTACTACGCCGCGGCGGCCGCCGGCGCGGAAGGGGAGGAGCCCGTCGCGGACGCGTTCATCCTGCTGGCCGCCGCCCTGGCGGCCTTCGCCGTCGCCCAGCGCGCGGCGGGCCGCCCGATCCTGACCGGAGAGCCGCTGCCGGAAGGCTATCGGGTCACTTCGACCATCGGCAACCCGGTGATGCTCGGCGGCTGCCTGGCCTTCCTGCTGCCCTTCGTCCTGCGCGGCGCGCTCGGCCCGCGCCCGCGCGTCCCGCGCGCGCTGCTCCCGCTGGTCGTCGTCGGCCTGGCGCTGACCTGGGCGCGCGGCGCGTGGGCGAGCGCCGAGCTCGCCTGCGGCCTGTACCTCGTCTTCGACGGCCGCGTCCGCGTCGACGCGCGCCGCGCGCGCGCGCTGGGCCTGGCGTGCGCGGTCGCCGCGGCCCCGGCGTACCTCCTGCTCCAGCGGCGCCTCGCCAAGGGCGACAGCGACTCGATGCGCGTCGAGATGCTGAAAGCGGCGCCGCCGATGCTCGCGGAGCGGCCGTGGCTGGGCTGGGGACCGGACACGTACATGATCCCGTTCCGCCGGCACAAGACCGACCGCTGGGTGAAGGTCTCGCACGCGACCTTCGTGCTCCAGCTCAGCGCGCACGACGACCTGCTCCAGGCCGCGGTCACGCTCGGCTTGCCCGGGCTCGCCGCGTACCTCTGGCTGCTCGCGGCGGCCGCCGCGGCGTTCCGGCGGCGGCTCTCCGCCCCGGACGCCGGCTTCGCCGCCGCCGCCGCCGCGGGCCTGGCGGGACTGTTCCTGCAGGCGAAGGTCAACCCGGTGACGCCGTCGACGCTGGCGCTCGCCGCGATCGCGACGGGCCTGGCGCTGCGCCGCGCGCCCGCGGCGCCGAGACCCGCCGGCCGCGCCGCCGCGGCGGCCGCCGCGCTGGCGCTCGCCGCCGCGACGGCCCTCCTCGTCCGTCTCGGCCGGGCGGACCTCCTGTTCAAGCGCGGCCTCGACCGGGTCAACGCCGCCAAGGGCGTCGACGCGGGGTTCATGGCCGGAGTGGGGGACATCAAGCGCGCGACCGAGCTGAACCCGTGGTCGCTGAACTACCTGTCGCAGCGCTGCGAGCTGATCTTCCGCGTCTCGCGCGTGACGCCTCCCGAGCAGGGCAAGCAGCTCATCGACAAGACGCTCGAGCTGACCGCGGCCGCGCTGCGCCTGCACCCGGGCAACCCGACCGCGCACGAGCTGCGCTCGACGGCGCTGACGCTGGCGGCGCGCTTCGGCGCGGACACGATGCGCGAGGCGTTCGCCGAGATCAAGACCGCGTCGGCGATGGACCCGACGCTGACCTTCTCGCTGCGGCGGCGCATGGACCTGGCGCGGGCGCTGAACGACCGCGAGGAGTTCGAGCGCGCGAAGGCCGACTACCTGCGGGTGATCGTCCTCACCAACGAAGTCCCCGACTGGAACCCGATCGTCCTCTGACGCGCGTCAGGGGTACAGCGGCGTCGGGTCCACGCGGATCGTCTCCGGGCCCAGCGACGCGCTGCTGTCGGGCATCGTGAAGCGGAACCACAGCGTGCGGCTCTGGCCGGCGGGGACCTGGAAGCCGGTCTGGTTCCCGACGAAGTTGCCCGCCGCCTGCGACGCGGTCGGCGAGGTCGTCAGATAGGTCGCGAACGACGAGTGCGGGGGGCCGACCGTCCCCGAGTTCCACACGCCCTGGAGCGTCGCGATCTCGTTGCCGGTCACCGAATACAGCGCCCACGGGCTGCCGCCGGCCGTCGCCGTCGACGCGGTCAGCGAGATCGTCGCCGGCCAGTTGCCGACGTTCGTCACGACCATCGAGCTGGTGGACACCGTCGAGCGCGCGACGTCGGGGCTCATCGCGCCGAGATGGATCAGCCCCGTGGATCGGACGATCTGGAAGTTGAGCCTGCCGAACGTCGACCAGTTCGGCTGTCCGGCCCAGTTCAGGCTGGCGACGCGGAAGTAGTAGGTGCTCGACAGGTCGAGCGGCGCGGTGGTGCCGACGGTGAGGGAGCTCGCCAGCACGCTGTAGGTCGTCGAGGAGAACACCGGCGCCGGCGTGGCCAGGGCGATCGCGCCGAAGTCGTCCGACGAGGCCTGCACGATGTAGCCGCCGGTCGACATCGACGACGCGTCGGGCGGGGAGAGCTGGCCGCCGATCCAGGCGACGGTGACGCTGCCCACCGTCAGCGTGTAGGTCGACGGGGAGACCATCAGGAACTCGCTGGCGCCGACGACCGGCGGGTTCGCGAGCGGCGTGACCGTCGACATCACCGGGTAGGAGAGGTCGGCGTCGTTGTCGACCGCCCAGACCTGGACGAAGGTGGTCGTGTTCGCGAGCAGGCCCGTCACTCCCGAGCCGACGGCGCCGCCCAGAGGCTGGCCGTTCGTCGAGATCTGCAGGGTGACGAAGGCCGTGTTCGAGAAGACGCTCGGCGCCGTGTAGGTCGCGACCTGGACGACGTACGACGAGCCCTTCTGCAGGAGGCCGCGTCCGCCGTCGTAGCCGGGCGTGGTCCAGTGGAACGTCGCGCTGGACGCGGTGTTGTCGGACGCGGGCGCGAGCGCCGACACGGGGTTCGGGAACGACGCCAGCGTCGGCCAGCCCGCGCGCGTCTTGTTGGCGGCCGTCGCGCCCGTCGAGAAGACGACCTCCTCGCCGATCGTGAAGACGAGGCCGTTCGCGGCCGTCGTCGCGCTGGAGCCGCCGGCCGCGAACACGGAGCGCGGGATCGAATTGGTCCCGGTGCTCATCGGCGGGCCCGCCCATGCGCCCGCCGCCGGGAGGAGGAGCGCGAGGACCGCCGCCCCGGCGAGCATCGCCCTCGGCTCGGGATCGCGCGCGTTCAATTGTCGAAGCGGATCATCGGCGTCGAGCTGATGGCCGGGGTGATCGCCGGAAGGGTCGCGTTGCAGGTCCCCGAGGTGTGCGTCGTGGTCCCTTCGAGGACCTTCTTGCCCGCCGGGACCGTCGCGGCGTTGAAGCCCGCGACGGAGACGGTCGTCCACTGGAACACCGTGTTGCTGCAGGTCGTCGCGCAGCCCATCGCGACGTAGTAGAGGCCGGACGAGAGGACCGGGGCGCCGGCGACGGCGACGTTGTTGGCGCCGACCGCCGGCGCGCCGGAGGTGACGTCGATGACCTTGGTCAAGCCGTCCTCGGTATAGACGCAGATCTTGTACGTGCCCGCCGTCGTGACCGCGCCGACCGCGAACGTCAGCTGGTTGACGGTGAGGCGGCCGGCGATGCGGAACAGGCCCGTCTTGCGCACCGTGAGGCTGTTGTTCGCGACGGCGGACGTGCCGCTGTGCGCGGTCAGCGGCATGCTCGTGATGGTGGTGACCGACGGGTTGTCCCAGACGGGCGCGCCGGCGCCGCCCGAGACGAGGGCGAATCCCGCGGTGCCCGCGGCCGTCACGCTCATCGAGCCCGACGCCGTCATGTACAGCACGCCGCCCGCCGACGCGCCGGCGCCGCTCAGGGAGAGGGTCCCGGCGGTGAGGCCGTAGGCGACCGTCGCCGAGCCTCCGGCGACGGTGAAGCTGGAGCCTCCGACGCTCATCGTCGGGCCGGTGACGGTCAACGTGCCCGTCTGCAGGCCGTAGGAGTTCGTGATGCCCTGGGCGCCGTTCATGTCGAGGACGCCGTTCTGGATGAGGACGCCGGAGGAGACGGTCAGGCCGAAGGCGCCCGTGCCCGCGGCGGTGAAGATGCCGCTCGACGCCGTGACGAACTGGGTGAAGGTCGCGCTCGCCGCGTTGACGCCGTTGGCGAACGCGGCGGACGAGGCGGAGACGCCGCCCGGGAGCGCGAGGTTGCCCGCGTTGGTGAAGGTCGAGTAGACGTTGTCGGCGATCAGGCTGACGGAACCCGCGTCGGAGAGCTGGTTGGCGGTGAACGCGTACGGACTCATCGCCAGGCGCGAGCGCGGGGCCATCTCGGCGTCGCCCTGGACGGTCACGCCGAGATAGGCGGACGCGCCGAGGAACAGCTCGGGCGGCAGGGCCGTGTAGGTGCCCAGTTCGACGGAGAACACGCCGTTGGTCAGGGCGACGAGGTTCTGCGTCTCGGTCCACAGCGCGGTGCCGCCGGTCAGCGTCTTGTACAGGTTGAAGGTGAGGTTCACGGTGCCCGTCTTCGGGAGGTTGGTCGCGGGATCGATCAGCTTGCCCTGGAAATTGACCACCTGGGGCTGGATGATCGCGGAGGCCGGGAGCGCCAGCGCGAGGGCGGCGAGGGCCGCCCAAAGGGACCATTTATTCTTCATAGGGTCGAGTTTATCAGAAGAGAGGGTCCCGGGTCAGGAGGGATGGACGAAGACGGCGGGAAGAAGAATTCGCGAGGATTTCGCGGGGGGGCGTCAGGCCTTCGCGGCGACGGGGGTGAAGCGGTAGCCGACGCCGTGGACGGTCTGCAGCAGCGCCGCCGACCCGCCGAGCTTGCGGCGCAGGGACTCGACGTGCTTGTCGAGCGTGCGGGTCTCCACGCCGTCGGGGTAGTTCCACACGGCGGCGAGGAGCTCCTCGCGCTTGAACGCGCGGTCCTGGTGCCGCATCAGGTGCGCGAGCAGGTCGAACTCGAGGCGGGTGAGGTCCGTCGCCTTGCCGCCGATGAGGACCTGCCGCGAGACCAGGCGCAGCTCGATGGGGCCGCCGGTGAGGACGGTGACGGTCTCCTCGGGCGCCTCGCCCGACCACACGACGCGCCGCAGCAGGGTCCTGACGCGCGCCAAAAAGATGGGCGGCTGGAACGGACGATGGATCACGTCGTCGGCGCCCGCGTCCAGCAGGGCGACGCCTTCGGTGCTGCCCGCCTTCGGGTCCACGCACAGCACCGGCAGGCGGCGCAGGTCGGGGCTCTCGCGCAGGCTCCGCAGGAAGCCGGCGACCGCCGGGTCCGACGAGTGCGCGACGACGAGCAGGCTGGGCCGGCCCGCGCGCACCGAGTCGAGAGCCTGCTTGACGCCGGCGACGGCCTGCACGCGGTGGCCCTGGCCCTCGAGGAGGGCGGTGAGCTGCTCGCGGAAGCGGGCGTCGTCTGCGGCGACGGCGATCTGCATGGTCCCTCGTCAGCCCCCGAACACCGGATACTCGCCGAACACGTCCTTCAGCGCGTTGGTGACCTCGCCGACGGTCGCGTACGCCTCGACGGCCTCCAAGATCACGGGCAGGAGGTTCTCGGAGCCCTTCGCGGCGCCGCGCAGGCGCGTCAGCGCGGCCTGCACGCGGCCGTTGTCGCGCTCGCGGCGCAGCTTCTTGAGGCGGCGCACCTGGCCCTTCTCGACGGCGTGGTCGATCTTCAGGATCGGCGGGCTGACGTGCTCGCCGGCGTGGACGTTGACGCCGACGATGCGGCGCCGGCCGGCGGACAGCTCGACCTCGTGCCGGTACGCGGTGTCGGCGATCTCGCGGTGGAAGAAGCCCTTCTCGAGCGCGGCGACGACGCCGCCCTGCTCCTTGATGCGCGTCATCAGCGCGGTCGCGCGCGTCTCGACCTCCTTCGTCAGCGTCTCCAGGTAGTACGAGCCGCCGAACGGGTCGGGCGTGTCGGTGACGCCGGTCTCGAGGGCGAGCAGCTGCTGGGTGCGCAGCGCGAGCATCACGGCCTCGTCGGTCGGCAGCGCCAGGGCCTCGTCGAAGGAGTTCGTGTGCAGGCTC